>JAJFHF010000053.1 GCA_021775775.1 Hyphomicrobiaceae bacterium | reverse complement strand
AGGGAAAAGACTGGTATTAGGAAAAAGACTGTTATTTGGAAAAAGACTGGCAAAATTTGGATTGTTCTCAGATTGTATTTGATCATCATTGGCAAAGTTCAGCTGATTTTCTGACTGTTTTTGAGCCACAGCGATTGAGACGTCTTTTGCAGCGCCCATCACTGCATCCATAACAATATTTGACCAAGCGCCATTGCGGAATTTATAAAGACGAAAGGCGCGGTGATCAGCAAATGAACTGCCCATTTTCTTTAATTTACTGCGGATGATAAAGCTTGGCGGGATCATGGCGCGATCAACGATACCGCGTCCCTCAAGGCTGACAAAAAGATTTGCAAGATATTGAGCTTGAATGTCGTTTGAGGCAAGGGGGACCGCGACATAATAATGCCCACCCCAATCAAAGACCACATGTTGAAAGAGGCTGAACTCTTCTCTCATGCCAGCAAAATGAGTGGCGTGGAAACTTGAGAGAATGCCGCTTATGGGGCCATCTCTTGCGTCCTTCATGACGGGGACTAATGATTTGAGACGATCCATGGGCCGGTTTATGGAGACAAGTAGAAGGCAAAAATCAACAAAAACAGCAATGGCAAGAGGGATATAGTCGCGTTCATTCAGGCCTGGCTGCACATCGGTTGGGATTTGTTGGGATTGTTTTTTATCTAGAGACCGAACTGCTTGTTTGCGTAAGGCGCGTAGATCATCTTCGCTTGGGGGCATTTTAAAAACCATGAGACCGCTCAACGTCGCGCCCAATCGTCTAAAGGCTTCGATGGTGGCTTCTGAGCCTTCAATGGCATTAATTTTTGGTTTTTGAACCAAAGGTAATTGATCTATGGCCTGGACCACACCGCGCAAAGCGGATTGTAATTGCTGGTCTGGACATTGAAATGTGCCGCCAGATCCATTGGGGAAGATCGTGGTGTTTGAGCGCTGGGCTAGATTGTTTCTTATGCCCTTTAATTGAGGATCTGTGCGAAAGGCGTTAAATCTAGTGATGGTCAGGTCTAGCTGTTGATTGAGTTTTTTCATATAGGCGTTGCGGGTGCCGGTGGTGGGATCAACAGTTGAGGGGTGACGAGATCCTATTTTTGCCATGTTTCCATTTAAGTTCTTGATATCATTGGCAACTGATTGGGCGCGTTTGGTAACAAAGTCACCTGAGAATGAAAAGTTTTTTGCATCATTATCTCGTAGCCGGCGGCGCGGACCATCGCCTGGGCGTGAATTGGGGCAACTGTTACCTGATTCGCGTTCTTCTTTGGCTTTTTGTAGGGAAAGGGCAGTGAGAGAGGTAAGGGTTTGTTCTAACTGTTCTAATCTGGTTTGGCCGCCCTGGAGAGCGCTTTGCACTTGAGTGATGGCGCTTTCAGCTGATCTTGTGGCTTCTGAGCGGCTTTCTAGAAATTTCCAATAAAAGCCAAAGCCAAAGCCAACTGAGATGATGGTCAGAAAGATATAGCCAAAAATATAAATCGTTCGAAGCAGCCAATTTAACGGTGAAAAAAGTTGATCAAGAATATAAACAATCATCAGCATAAGCATCGCGACAGCAAAGCCGATGGCCAATTTGTAAGTAAAAGCTATGTCGCCTGAATTGGCGCTGATTAATTCTAGTAGGCCTGAATAGGTGGAGACCCAAGAGAGTGTGCCTAGCCCCATTAACAACAAGACTTTTTTGATATCTGGAGGTGTTTTCTTTTCGTCAACTTCTGTGAAGAGACGTTCAAGCTCTTGGGTGCTTGAGGTTAGACGTTGGTAGATGCCACTGTTTTTTATTAATTCACTCATATGACATGTAACCTTTACACGTTACTATTAAAGGCTTTCATTGAGGTATTGTTGGTTTTGTTTTTAATGCCTGTCATTTTAATCAATGGGCGTGAACCAACTTTTATAACCCAAAATTTTTCCATGAAATTGCTCTTTAAAAAAAACGATTTGGTCATGGCTTAAAAATCAGGGGACTTTTTACCTGTCGTGCAACCTTGTTCCTCGGTACTGTTAACGTTTTGTTTACCAATCCATTGGGGCTGAATTTGGGCTGGAATCTGGCGGGAGTTAGGTTATCGGCGTGGCTCTGGGGTGAGGGGTGATTAAGACCGTTTTTGTTTGGCGAAGTTTGAAAGAGAAAGAAGCAAGGCTTCAAGTTGGCTTGCTTCTAGAGCCGGGTTGCCCCGCGCGCGCGCTTGGCCCATGGTCTCTTGAGTTTTTTGCATTGCTTTGGCCAGGTGATCTTCTTTCCAAAAGTTTAACTGTTTGATGAAATTATCTCTGCGCTCAAAATATAAAGGAGGGCGCTGGGCTTGGGCAACGGCATGTATGGTTTGCCCCCCAGCGACACTTAAAGCTCCTTTATGTAATTGGTGCAGTTGGCGCATTAGACTCAAAAAAATAGGTGTGCTGTTTATTCCGGTTTCTAGAGCGCGGCGCAATTGGTTTAAGGCGATTTGAGGTGCGCCTAATAAAGTTGCTGAGATGATTTCCTCAATGGTTATTTGTGACATGTCTCCTAAGATTGTATCGATGTCGGCAATGGAGACCTCTTGTTGGTCTTGTTGTGGGCATTGGACGTAGAGGGCTAGCTTTTCAACCTCGTTGCGGCTTAGAGCGCGGTCAGCTCCTAACTTCGATACTAAATGATTTTGGGTTGCGCGATCGATTGTTAGATTATTCTTCTTAAAGACTTCAGATATTAATTCATTGAGGGCAGATGTTGTGTCTGTGTAGCAGGCAATGCTTGCGGTGTTTTTGTTGTTTTCAAATATTTTTCGTAGTTTGGCTGTTTTTTTTAAATCACCTGCTTCAATGATCAGGTCTGCTTCAAAGGGGGCTTCTTTTAATAGGCTTTCAAGCCCAGGGAGGGAGAGATCTTTACCAGCGCTGAGACGCAGTATTTTACGTTCACCAAACATGGATATGGTTTTTAAATCAAGAGCAAGCCGCTCAGGAGATGTGCTTAGGTCATCATTTAAGATCTTAATTTGTTCTGTTGGTCCATTTGTCTTGCTGGCCAGGCTTTGGGCTAGCTTTGCGCCGCGTTCAGTGACCAGGCCTTGATCTTGGCCAAATATAAGATAGGCATCATAATTTTCAGGGTGTGATAAAAGGCGATTTATGAGCGCTGCCTTTATTGCAACCATTGAGCTTAACTATTGCTAGAAAGATAAGCGGCGATGCGACCTTGGATATCATCAGCGGTGGTTTTGGCTGTACGATCTTCGGCGTCACGGCGAGAGCGAACATTTGCATAGATAGATTCGTCATCTATAAATGTTGCTCTGGCATTTGATTTGCCTTTTAAGAGCGGTGTTTTATCATCAGTGATCGCGTAGAGGTTAAAGGTGGTTGTAAGTTTGAAAATTTGACCGCGGCTATCACCATCTCTTTTTACCAGCTGGGATGTGACAGATTGGCGAACAGCGAGCACCAGTTTATATTGCGGGGCGGCTGCGTGCCCACCACCAGTGAATTGATAGATCAATTCATTTCGAATTCTTTGACCAACCCGGCCTGGAACTTCTGGGATTTCAATACCGGCTAAAACGGTTGTTAATTCTTGATTGGAGGCTGTTGGACCATAAAGAGGTTTAAATGCACAACCAGCGGTGAGCGTACTGGTCAACAATAGAAAGCACATTACCCAAAAACTGTTTTGACAGTTTTTAAGATATTTACTGATTTGAGTTTTGGGCATTTTTCCCATTGTCATCATTTCCATCATAGTCTTGTGTGTCAGCTCTTTATGCATGTATCTTTTAGTGCCTGGTTCGTTGCTTTTGAGTTGGTTGTTCTTGAAAATTTAAGGCTAACATCTTTAAGAAACCACAATATTTACAATTTTGCCAGGAACAACAATGATTTTGCGGATTTCTTTTCCCTCAATTGCCCGTTTTACTCCGTCTAATTGACACGCAATTTTCTCTATATCTTCTTTGGACGTATCTAGAGAAATAGTCAACTCACTACGACGTTTTCCATTAACTTGTACGGCTATTGTTACCGAATCTTCCTCTAAAAGTGACTTATTCACATCAGGCCATGGTGATTTGGCTAAGATCTCATTGTGTCCGATCAACCCCCAGCATTCTTCTGCTAGATGAGGCATCATCGGGCCAAATGCCATAATCAGGAAGGTTGAGGCTTCTTTTAGAGCAAAACCAATGTCTGGATTAGGGTTTGCTTTGCCCTTTTGTAGGCTGCTGGCAATTGCATTGGTGAATTCATAAATATGAGCTACCGCACGGTTAAATCGTAGGTTTTCTATGTCTTTTGAGATGTGATCAAGGGCTTTATGAGCCGTTTTTCTCAAATTTTGCGCTTCATCACTTAAGGTCTTTGGTTCACTGGTCGATATTTCACCACAGGTTTTTAGTGTTTCATTTATTTCACTCATAAGGCGCCAGACACGTTGAACATAACGGCCAGCTCCCTCAACACCAGATTCAGTCCAGATAACGTCGCGTTCAGGGGGGCTATCTGAGAGAACAAACCAGCGGGCGGTGTCTGCCCCGTAATGACTTAAAATATCATCCGGGTCGACCACGTTTAATTTAGATTTTGACATTTTTTCGATGCTGCCGATTTTTATGGGCGTGCCGGTGTCTATCAATGTGGCGGTGCGTTTGCCGTCTTGCTCATCTATTTTGACATCAGCTGGCGCGACCCACGTGCCATCTTGGGTTTTATAGGTTTCATGATTGACCATGCCTTGGGTGAACAGGCCTTTGAACGGTTCTTTGATATTTATATGACCAGCCTTTTTCATCGCACGGGTGAAATAGCGAGAATATAAAAGGTGCAAGATTGCATGCTCAATGCCGCCGATATATTGATCGACGGGCAACCAATAATCAACCGCGGCTTTATCGGTTGGAGTATCGGACCTGGGGGCGCAAAAGCGAGCAAAATACCACGAGCTGTCGACGAAAGTGTCAAAGGTATCTGTCTCGCGCAGGGCGGCTTTGTTACATTTGGGGCAGGTGGTTGTTTTCCAGGTTGGGTGGTGATCTAGCGGGTTGCCCGGTTTATCAAAGCTGACGTCTTCTGGTAATTTTACAGGTAAATCTTCTTTTTTTACGGGAACGAGCCCGCAGCTTTCACAGTGAACGACCGGGATCGGGCAGCCCCAATAGCGCTGGCGAGAGACCCCCCAATCGCGCAGACGGTAATTGGTTTCTTTTGAACCAGAGCCTTGTTCCACAAGCTTATCAATGATGATTGCTTGGGCGTCTTTGATGGTTTTGCCATTTAAAAATTGTGAGTTGGCAAGTTTGCCCGGGCCGGTATAGGCTTCGTTTTCAATGGCAAATGTGGCTGGGTCCTCATCGGCTGGGACGACAACGGGCGTGACATTTAGCTCATATTTGCGGGCGAAATCAAGATCGCGTTGATCGTGAGCGGGGCAGCCGAAAATGGCGCCAGTGCCATAATCCATCAAGATGAAGTTGGCTACATAGACCGGGAGCGTCTCGCCTGGTTTAAATGGGTGTTTGGCGGTTAGCTTCGTGTCAACGCCTCTTTTTTCAGCGCGCTCAATATCTTCTTGCGACGTGCCCATGGTGGCGCATTCTTTAATAAAGCGGTCTATCTCAGGGTTGTTCTTTGCAAGCTCTTGCGCGAGGGGGTGACCTGGAGATATGCCGCAAAAACTGGCGCCAAAGATCGTATCTGGGCGGGTGGTGTAAACCTCGAGATGCTCTGTATCTTTGGGGAGGGCCATGCCTTCTAATTCAAAGCGCATGAGCGCACCGTGAGATTTGCCAATCCAATTTTCTTGCATGATGCGGACTTTTTCAGGCCAGCGGTCTAGATTTTTTAAATCGTCTAGGAGCTCATCAGCAAAATCTGTGATGCGGAAAAACCATTGGGTTAGCTCGCGCTGTTCAACCACAGCGCCTGAGCGCCAGCCTTTGCCATCGATCACTTGTTCATTGGCCAGTACTGTGTTGTCAACTGGGTCCCAATTCACGCGGGCGGATTTTCTGTAGACCAATTCATGCTCTAAAAAGTCTAAAAACAGCTTTTGTTGTTGGTGGTAATACTCAACATCACAAGTGGCAAACTCGCGCGACCAATCGATGGATAGCCCCATTGATTTGAGCTGCCCACGCATCACCGCGATGTTGTCATAGGTCCAGGTGGCAGGGTGCCCGCCGTTTTTCATGGCCGCGTTTTCTGCTGGCATGCCAAATGCGTCCCAGCCCATGGGGTGGAGTACATTAAACCCTTTGGCGCGCTTATATCTGGCGATCACATCGCCCATGGCATAGTTGCGCACATGGCCCATATGAATGCGCCCGGAAGGGTAAGGGAACATTTCTAAGACGTAATATTTTTCTTTGTCGCTGTCTGTTTCAGCTTCAAATATCTTATCTTCGTCCCATTGTTGTTGCCAAACGGGTTCGCGATCTGGGGCGTTATAGCGCTCAGCACTCATTGTTTTCCCTTTGCGGTCTTTAAATAGTTGTGATGGATGTGTTTATCATTCGGGTTTGGCCTGTCAAGTCTAGAGCGTGTCACTTCGTACTGAATTTATAAAAGAGGCTTTGTTTTTTCCACTC
>JAJFHF010000052.1 GCA_021775775.1 Hyphomicrobiaceae bacterium | reverse complement strand
TCAGCAAGTGCCGTATAATAAAGAGCACGCACCAGTTGGCACCGAGATCGAAATAGATTAAGCATCCGGCTATAATCAATATCAAACGTTAGTGCTTTTGATGTTGCATATAAATTGGCCCCATCAATAAAAATGGCAGTTCGTTCTGTTGGATAAAATTTCATATATTGGAACCTCTAATATACGTAAAAAAAGCTAACGGATGATAGTGGCAAAAAAACAGTTAACTGATTAACTGATGGAAAATATAGAACAAATCAAGTGAATTCAAGTTATTTTATTTTTTAATCAAATAAATGTGAATATAGCTGAGTTTTCTTTAGTAGGTTACATTTATGCATTATGTAGTTTTGGCATTAGGTTCAAATATTCCGGCAAGGTCTAAGTCACCTATAGAGTCTTTGCTTGAGGCCATTGAGCATTTGTCGCTGAATGGAATAATTTTTAATTCCATTTCTTCTCTTTATCTATCTCCATCTATAGGCGCTAGTTATCAACCTCCCTATTATAATTGTGTAGTTTACGGGAATACAAGCTTTCATTCTAATAAGTTGTTGAAGACAATAAAGCAATTAGAACGTGCATCGGGCCGGCGAGGAGATCTTCATTGGGGAGCGCGGCCATTAGATATTGATATTATTGACTTTAATGGAGAAGTGAAAAACTGGCATTTAACTAAAAAAATACGAACTCCAGCAAAGAAATATAGGCAATCAAAAGTGCTGCCTTTTACCTATCCACATAAACAAATGCACCAGCGCGCCTTCGTCCTAAAACCATTGGCGCAAATATTACCTTCATGGCGCCATCCTGTTATGGGATTAAGGCCGGCGCATCTTTTGCATCTTAATTGTTCACCATTAGTTATAAACTCCACCAAAAAACTTGAAATTCAAATTGATGTATGACAATATTCGAAAGTTATTCCTAAAATAAATACATGTAACATTATAACGAAAATCTAGATATATCTAAGATCTCGTAACAATTTCGTATTTTGTGTTAAACAATTTCAAAATAAATTTTATAAAAGGTTTTTTATATGGCTCGTGTAACCATTGAAGATTGTGTTGACAAAGTATCAAACCGGTTTGAACTGGTTTTACTGGCAGGCCACCGAGCGCGCTCTATTGCCTCTGGTGCACCCATTACAATTGAACGTGATAATGATAAAAACCCTGTTGTATCTTTACGTGAAATTGCTTCAGAAACAATTTCTCCTGAAGATATGAAAGAAGATCTCATTCACTCAATGCAAAAATATGTTGAAGTTGATGAGCCAGAACCAGAAGCAGCGCCTGTTATTTCAACAGAAACCCGCTCACCCATCATCATTGGCCAGGATGACCCGAACATGGACACAAATATTGATACCATGACTGAAGAAGAATTGTTACGCGGCTTAGAAAGCCTGCCCCCCGCAGAAACCGGTGGATCGCGCAATCGATAAACAAAAGCTTTGAGTTTTAAAAAACCTCTTACATTAAATTGTAGGAGGTTTTTTGTTGGGCGAACCCAATTTTTCCCATATCACTATTATCAGTTTAGTTAGGTCACTGCGTCTTGACCATAAACACGCTTTTTACTAGCAATTTAAAGCGCCTAATATATCTTTATGATAAATAATAAATCCCTATATTAGTACAAAGCCCTTTTTCAGTTTGTGACTTAACCTATCAATGTTTCAAACAGGCATTAATATGAGACCCTACGATGGACTTTATGGACCAAACATCGCTTTTGGAACGGGTTAGTGACTATAACCCCAAGGCAAACACCTCACAAATGGACCGTGCATTTGAATTTGCAAAGCGCGTTCATGGTTCACAAAAA
Organism: Hyphomicrobiaceae bacterium; assembly: GCA_021775775.1. Lineage (GTDB taxonomy): Bacteria > Pseudomonadota > Alphaproteobacteria > Rhizobiales > HXMU1428-3 > HXMU1428-3. The sequence continues at coordinate 5,151 of JAJFHF010000052.1, read as the reverse complement.
CGCGCATCGGGTGAGGCCTACATAACCCACCCCTTGCAAGTTGCGGAAATCTTAGCTGAGCTAAAGCTCGATGAAGACACCATCATAGCCGCCCTTTTGCATGATACCTTAGAAGACACACAGGCCACCAGGACAGAAATTGATGAATTGTTCGGACAAGAAGTGGGCGTTCTAGTTGAAGGGGTGACCAAATTAGGCAAACTAAACCTGGTAACCAAAAAGGCCGAGCAGGCCGAAAATTTTAGAAAATTACTCATCGCAATATCTTCAGATGTGCGCGTGTTGCTTATCAAGATGGCGGACCGGTTGCACAATATGCGCACTCTTGAATTTGTGAAACCGGCAACCCGTAAGCGCATCGCCCAAGAAACCATGGATATTTATGCCCCGTTAGCTGGCCGTATGGGCATGCAATGGATGCGCGATGAACTTGAAGAACATAGTTTTAGATGGCTGCATGAGGAGGCTTATTTTACCCTCAGTCAAAAGCTTCTTGAAATGCGGAAAAAAAACGCACAACTTTTATCTAAAATTGAAGAAGATTTAGACGAAAAATTACAAGAGAATGGCTTTGATGCAAAAGTATCCCATCGAGAAAAGCGCCCTTATTCAATCTGGCGCAAGATGGACCACAAACAAATCTCACTAGAGCAACTATCTGACATATATGGCTTTCGTGTCGTCGTAAAGTCCATCGATGACTGTTACCGCGTTTTGGGGCTGGTACACACCATTTGGCGGGCCGTACCAGGCCGTTTCAAAGACTATATTTCAAATCCCAAACAAAATGATTATCGCTCGCTGCACACATCAATTGTCGGCGCTCGCATACAACGCGTCGAGCTACAAATCAGAACCGAACAAATGCACAGGGTCGCTGAATATGGGATTGCCGCCCACGCACTTTATAAAGATGAGCATCTAGGCATTGGTGATATGCCAAATATGGCATCCAGTGGGGCCTATCAATGGTTGAGGAATTTGGTTGGTCAGCTATTAGAAGGCGATAATCCAGAAGAATTTTTAGAACACACACGGCTAGAATTGTTTCACGATCAGGTGTTTTGTTTCACCCCTCAAGGCCTGCTCATTGCCCTGCCGCGCGGTGCCTGTACCGTTGATTTTGCCTACGCCGTTCATACAGATATTGGCAACAAATGTGTAGGTGCTAAAATTAACGGCCGCAACATGCCATTACGGACCCCTCTGCGCAATGGCGATGAGGTCCAAATTCTAACATCCAATGCCCAAACCCCTGAACATGCTTGGGAAGCGTTCGTCATTACAGGTAAGGCGCGCTCTTCGATTCGCCGTGCCACCAAAGAAGTGCGGCGCAAACAATATTTAGACATCGGCACCATGGTGCTCGAGCGCGCCTTTCAGCGGATACAAAAAGACTATGCCATTGAAAAATTGGAAGGGGCATTACACCGCTTAACCCATGAAACGGTGGAAGATATCATTGTAGCCGTTGGTCGAGGGGAGTTACCCTCTCAAGATGTTTTAAAGGCTGTTTATCCAAATATCAGTAAAGACGTGATGGAGCGGCGCCATGCCGCCCGCGTTGGTCGCCGCGCTACAGCGGAAGAAGGATGGTTCAATTTTGCAAAAGTAGCATCTTTAAAGTTTCGATTGTTTCCAAAAGCCAATCAAGGGCGCCAAGCGAACCCTATTCAAGGAGCTGACGCTTTAGTAAAATTACCAGTGCGGGGCCATAAAGATGGCGTAGCAGTTGATTTCTCTGTAGGCGGCGCACTCCCAGGTGACAGGATCGTTGGCATTGTCATGCCAGGTGAGGGTATCAATATTTACCCCATTCAATCTCCTCAATTGGAAGAGTTTGATGACCAGTTAGATAGATGGATTGACGTGACCTGGGACATTGATGATGATGACCAAACCAGATACCGCGCGCGTATAATTGTAACCGGTGTCAATGAACCAGGTTCATTGGCACAAATTTCTCAACTCATTGGCGAGACCAAAGGCAACATAGATAATATTAAAATGACGGACAAAGCCATTGATTACTCAAAAATGCATATTGAGCTCGAGGTATGGGATTTGAAACATTTAAATGAAATCATTGCCGGGTTGAAGGGGCTCTCCGTTGTCAACAAGGTTGAGCGCGTTTTGTAAAGCACGGGCTCACGTACAATTGATTCCAAAGACTTCGCTGATATCTTTATGCTTTTCCTCAACAACAATATTTATAAGAGATAAAATGTCATATGGAACATGAAGCTTTCTATCGGTTGGCCTTTTTTTTCGGAATTCTTTTTGTCATGATCCTGTTGGAAATAGGCATACCAAAACGTGAATTGAGCGCAGGACGCAAAGCACGCTGGGGGACAAACTTTAGCTTTGCCGTTATCAATAGCTTTTTAATTCGGGTGATGGCATTAAGCTCCGTACCTTTAGTGCCAATGAGTGTTGCCTTGGTTGGCGAGCATTATGGGTTTGGATTGTTTCGTCTGTTTGAGATGCCCTATTGGCTTGAAATACTCATCGCTCTGTTGGTTCTCGATTTTGCCATTTATCTACAACATTGGGCCTCTCATAGATTTCCCATGCTATGGCGTGTGCACAGAATGCACCATTCCGATCTTGATGTTGATGTAACCACAGCGGTGCGTTTCCATCCCATAGAAATTGGGCTATCTATGCTCTATAAAACCATCCTGGTTTTAATCTTAGGGTTTGATGTTTTATCGGTTTTGTTATTTGAAATTATCTTAAATGGAATGGCGCTGTTTAATCACTCAAACATTGCCTTACCTAAATGGCTAGATAAGATCTTGCGCATTATTATCGTGACACCTGACATGCACCGGGTTCACCATTCCATTGAACGACAAGAGACAGATAGCAATTACGGCTTCAATCTGGCCATATGGGATCGTCTCTTTCGCACCTATATTGCACAGCCCAACAAAGGACATCAGAACATGGAAATTGGCTTACCCCCCTACCATAAGGGAAAATTACCAACCAAGTTTGCATGGAGTTTCAAATTGCCATTTTCATCCAAAAACTAAACCTCACCGGCAAGTGAGATGGCACCCTTAAAAAACCACTTAATAAATTTTCATTGGGAAATAGCGCAGCATAAGATCAGGAAATTGCCCTGTTTTTCTTAAATTATGCATGGCTTCATTCAGCTCTATGCGCAAAGTCATATCCCCTTTTGCAATTGCAATCGCCAAACCTTCCCCAAAATATGAGGCATCCCAATAAGATGAGCCTCGAAATTTACAACATTGCTTAGACAACGACCCATTTAACCAGAACATAAGTTGAATGGAATCACCAAACAGATAATCTATTTTACCCTCCTGAAGGGCGTTGGTGGCATCTTTCAGTGTCGTGAAATGCGTAATTTTCACATCTTTAAAAAATGTCTTCAGATAAGCCGCATGCGATGTTAAGGCGACCACACCTACGGTTTTTCCATAAAGATTGGTAAGGGAAGGAAGTGGCTGGGGCCGTTTTTTTAACGTTGCAAACCGACCAGGAAACCGCATGTAAGGACTGGTAAAGTCTAGCTTGCTGGTGTTGGTCTTATCAATTGCCATGCCGGCTATGATGGCGTCAAAGTCACCAGAGTTAAATGTGTCAGACAAAAGATTCCAATTGGTAACTTTGATATCACATTGAACCCGCATCTGGATGCAAATTGCAGTTGCTAAATCAATGTGAAACCCAGATAGATTGCCTTCCTCATCATAATAATTAAAGGGGGGGTAATCATTTGAAGTTAGAAACCGTAAGATTATACGCTCCCGTTTTGTCTCAACTTTTTCATCATTCTTAGGGACTTGGGCTATTGCCCCAGAGATCGCAAAATGAGACGTCCCGCCCCACAAAAGAAAAGGGATCATCAAAACAGCTGCCATTAAATGAGCAACAATCCACTTACGTGAACGACAATTCTTATTCACAAATACATCCATAAAATTAAGTCTCATTTTTAAGGTGTGAGAGATCTTTATAAGTAGCTGTCTCGCCACTTAAAGGATTATTTGGATCCCACTTTATGTTAACATTCTGAAATTCACAATTGAGCGCATCATAAATCACCAAGCGCCCAACCAAGCTTCCCCCAATGCCTGTTATTTCCTTAATAACTTCAGTTGCTTGCAAAGTCCCAACCACGCCGGCAATAGCCCCCAAAACACCAACTTCAGAGCAGGTGGCAACGGTGCCAGGTGGCGGCGCTTTAGGAAAGATGCACCGATAGTTAGGGTTGGGTGTCCCCTCATCAGATTGCTCGCCCGCTCTAAATGTGGTGATGTGCCCATCAAACGGACCGATGGCGGCAAACACAAGGGTTTTTTTTGCAAAATAACACGCATCGTTAACAAGGTAGCGTGTGTCAAAATTATCAGAGCCGTCGGCAACAATATCATATTGGTTGATGATCTCTAAAGCATTGTCAGGTGTGATCCGATGTTGATGCTCATTGACAATAACATGAGGGTTTATCTCAAAGATACGTGCCTTGGCACTAGCCGTTTTAGGAAAGTTTATCTTATCGCTGTCATGGATAACTTGGCGCTGCAAATTAGACAGGCTGACAATATCATCATCGATAATGCCAATGGTTCCAACACCTGCCGCTGCTAAATATAACAACATCGGTGAGCCCAAGCCACCAGCGCCAATAATTAAAACTTTGGCATTTTTAAGCTTTTGTTGCCCTTGAATGCCAAGCTGTTTTAAAATGATGTGGCGTTTATAACGCTGAATTTCTTCACTAGAAAGAGAGGACATCACAAAGAGCCTTTGCGCAAAATTAAAAAAATAAAAGGCGGTTATATAGTAACGTTGCCGTCATCACCACTCGCATCGTTAAACAGCATTGTTGACATGTAGCGCTCGGCAAACGAAGGCGCAAAGGTGACAATGTTTCGTCCCTCAAGATCGTGCTCTTTAATATATTTAACACAAGCCATCAGATTCGCCCCTGTCGAAATTCCACCAGGTATGCCTTCCATCCGCGATAATTTGCGCGCAGTAATAAAGGCTTCATCATTGCTAACTGTAATAATCTCATCGATTAAAGACTTATCAATAATCGTAGGCACAAAACCAGCACCAACACCTTGAATTTTATGTGGTCCAGGTTCACCTCCAGATAAAACAGCACTA
>JAJFHF010000051.1 GCA_021775775.1 Hyphomicrobiaceae bacterium | reverse complement strand
TTTATAAAGTGGGGACCAATTTGCTTAGTTTCCAATCCCTATCAATAAAACTCATGCCAGCGATCACATCAGGGTTTTTAGCTGTAGGAGATTTTGACAAGCCGATTTCAAAACTCCATGGATTAATGAACTTGAAATGCTTGATGTTTTTCAAACCATAATTGGTTTTTGCGTCCGCACCAGTTTTTTTATCTGAACCCAAAGAAATGTTTTTGGCTAGATCTTCGCTAAATTTACTCAATTGCGCTGTTATCAACTCTTTGCCGCCGGGAACAGAGCTTATAATATCCTTTGCCTTGTCCAGCAAATCCCCCAACAAGCTGCCGCCTGGCTCACTGTTTTTACCTGAAAAGCTCTTCACAACATTTCCAATGCCCAGGTCACCTGCATTTATTTTTCCGCCTTGATTGGCAAGGGTGATCACGCCTTTTGGCGTTACATAAGCGTCCAATATTTTTTCAACCATCTTGGGGGTCATTTCACTGGCAAGTTGGCCTGCTAGTGCCCCTTCAAGCCCATAGCCTTTGGATTGGTTGGCGATTTCTTTGTTTACCCGCTCCGTCACAGGGGCGCGCAGCGACCCGCGCAAAGGCTCCCAGGCAACCTTTTGGGCAATGACGGTTTCTTCTTTAGCTTTAATCGCGTTGGCGATCTCATACAAAGAATATGCCGGCCAAGCTGCATAAAAACCAAGCACAACTAAACAGATTATGAGAAAGATTTTTTTCATCTAACACCCCAATGTTATTTTTCTTTGCTATATCACACAAAGACATATTAAATCGCACTATCACTTGTTTTATGACGTTATTTTGACGGTTTCTACAGCTATATATTTGTTTGACTATCACTGCATGACACTATTTTCAAGAAAACCTTTGTTTGTAAAACATTGAAAGACATATTGAATGATTAAATTAATTAAATTTGGCGCTCATTTTGGCGTTCCTGACCCTAGTCCGTTTGTTTTAAAATTAGAGACTTATTTGCGCTTGGCAAAAATTGATTATGCACCGATTAAAGGCGATGTCAGAAAGGCGCCAAAGGGGAAATTTCCTATTTTGATCGATGGCGATAAGACAATCGCTGATAGCCAATTTTGCATCGATTATCTGAAAGAAACCTATGGTGATCCCTTAAATGAAGGGGTGTCTTCGCTTGAAAAAGCGCACCATCACATGCTGCGACTTGGACTTGAAAATGAAACTTATTTTACGATGGTCGCCTATCGCTGGCTACATGAAAATAATTCCCTTACCATTCGTGATGCGTTTTTTTCAAAAATGGGCCTGCCAGGAAAATTGATTTTTAAGATTGTGCGCAAAAAAATTAGACGTGATGTTATGGGGCATGGTGTGTTGCGCCATAGCTGGGAGGAGATTGACCAGTTGATCAAAACTGATATTGACGCCTTAGAGACTTTGCTTGGTGATGATCCCTTTTTTGGCGGGCACGAGCCCAAAGAAATCGATTGCACAACATTTGCCTTTATCGCCAATATGATAGTGCCAGATCTTGCCAGCCCTTTTCGTGACATCAGCCGCCAATCGCCGACCTTAATCGCCTACCATAACCGCATGAGTGAGATGGTCTTTGCCGATTACAAATCAAGTATGATTTTTGAAGCAAAATCTAGTTAAGACTATTTTTCTTCCAAAGATTGGTCAGCTTGATCTTGCGCCTCATCGCTTTGGTCAGCTGATGAATTTTTGTTTAGTTGGTTCATTAATTCTAGGCGCACTTCTGCAGCCCCACCGCCCCAGTCTGCTGCGCGCGAGGCCAGGAGATTGGCTTGAGATTTTAAAATTATACCATCGTCAAGGATGCGCAAATGATTGGCTAGCAGCGTTTCTCCGGTTGAGGTGATGTCAACAATCAGATCGGCAGTGCCGCCCATGGGCGTGCCTTCAGTGGCGCCTAGACTTTCAACAATGCGATAGCCGGCAACTGATTTTTTCGTAAAAAACTGGCGGGTAATGTTCATATATTTGGTCGCCACTTTTAACCGCCGGCTGTGGCGCGCGCGAAACTCAATGGCCATTTCTTCTAAATCTTGGACCATGCGCACATCTAACCAACAATCTGGCACTGCAACCACGACGTCTGCATGACCAAAGCCGAGCTGCTTTAAAAATTCTATGCGTTGATCAGCCCCTATAATGCTTTCACGCACTAGGTCTTCTCCGGTGATGCCCATATGAATTTGACCGGTTTTAAGTTGATAGGCAATTTCGGATGCTGATAGATAGACAATGTCTATATCCTCAAACCCTTCAATTTCGCCTTGATAGCCACGGTCATGACCAATTTTTTGCATGTTTAACCCATGCGCATGAAAATATTTGCTGGTCTCTTCCATAAGACGGCCCTTGGAAGGGACGGCAATTGTCAAATTTTCTGTCATAGCACATCTCCATCAATCAGGGCTGCCAAACGATCAAGGTGGAGAGCTGTGCCAATGGCAGGTAGGCTTTTTGTCGACCCTAGGCTTTGTATTAAATTATCATAACGCCCGCCGCCTGCAATATGGCCGTCTTGTTCCATATCTTGTTTTTCTATTTGGAACACAAAACCTGTGTAATATTCCAGATTGCGACCAAATTCGGCGGTGAATTGAGCGTTGGATAAATCAACCTCTAATTTGTTTAACCATTCTATGCGCTTTTGATAACGCTCCAGAGCATGGGTTAAATCAAGGCCTGATTTTTCAGCCAAATCTTCAAGTCTTGCGCCGACAGCTTTCGGTGGGGCAGAAATTTCTAAATATCGCTCAATGAGTTCGATTTTTTCTGGTTCAAGAGGGTTTGCAACAAGATCGGCTGCCTTTGCCCGTAATTGGTTGGTGATTTCAGGAAGGGTGCGTGCGCCGATTAAGGGGATTGCGTGATCATTTAAATATTGAGACACATGCGCTTCAGATTCTTTTGTAGATAAATCATTTAGTTTGCGTAATAGGGACCGTAGGCCTTCCTCATATTCAAGATTTTGAGGCGCGCTCAATTGCTTTAAAATGGCGCGAAATTCTTCAGGCCGCCAAAAATTCTCGCTCAGCCGTTTGCGCCAGCGCTCGGGCATATCAATGGCATAGAGAAGGGCATCAAATAATCCTAAATCCCCCAAACGTATGTTAAAATTTGAGATACCGACCTCTTTGATAGCATTGATGGTGAGAGATAAAACTTCAGCCTCTACTTTTTCTGTATCTTCTTTACCAAAAATCTCAATGCCAGCTTGGCGAAACTCACGGCTATGGTCAGAGGCTGTATCTCCATAGGGATAACGGAATGTCGGGCCGGAATAATAAACCCTTGCTTTGTCTCCATAATGCTCATGATCTTCAATAAACACGCGCGCCGCTGGAACTGTAAGATCGGGGCGCAAACAAAGCTCTTGTCCATCAATGTCAGTAAAGACATAAGAGCGCCCTCTGATGCTTTCACCAATTTGCTGTAAGTAGACATCAGCTGGCTGAATGATGGCTGGATCAATATGTTCAAAACCTTGGCCTGAGAAAAGAGACGTAATTTTTTCTTCTAAAGCGTTCATCGCCTTTAAATCTGGGACGGCACTGGCTGAAATTTCGTTCATGCTGCCCCCCCGTCATTCCCTGACTGTTCTTGTTGTGCGGCTAACATGGATTTTACAACACGAACCAGTTCATCAGATTTTACCGTTTGTTGAGCAGCCTGACTTTCACGCCATTCCTTGTTATCTTCTATTTCTTTTGACAATTTGGCCCCTAAATCTAAATCTTTAATGGTGACTTGCCCATTTTCACGTTCATCCTCACCTTGAATCACCACCAAAGGAGCACAGCGCTTGTCGGCATATTTTAACTGGGCGCGCATACCTGATGTCCCTAAATACAGCTCTGATTTAATGCCAGCCCCGCGCAAGGCTTGAACCATAGCTTGTGATTTTTCTTTATGCTCTTGGTCCATGACCAGGACAACGACAGGTGCTGCCCGGCGTTTGTCTTTGGTTAATTTTCCAAGGGTTTCTAGCGCGGTATAAACACGCGAGACGCCAATAGAGAAACCAGTTGCTGGCACCTCTTGTCCGCGAAAGCGCGCCACTAAGCCATCATAACGACCGCCGCCGCCCAGGGAGCCAAAACGGACCTGCTCGCCCTTTTCATTGGTTGTCTCAAAGGTAAGCTCAGCTTCCATCACCGGGCCGGTGTAATAATCAAGGCCGCGCACAATGGTTGGATCAAAGCGGACCCTGTCTGATTTGAAATCACCCGCATTTAGTAAATTATCAATTTCGATAAGTTCATTGAGCCCCTCTTGGCCAATTTCAGTTTGAGCTACGAGTGGTTCTAAATTACCCAATACCTCTGCGCGCTCTTTTGGCTCACTCGTGCCATGAGATCCAGTGGCCAAATAAGCTAGTATTTTGTCAATTTGATCGGGCTTTAAATTGGCCCCTTTGGTAAAATCGCCAGATAAATCTTTGCGCCCTGGACCGAGTAAATCTTTGATGCCCTCTTGCCCCAAACGATCGAGTTTATCAATGGCGCGCAATACAGTGAGGCGCTCGCCTAGATTTTCTGGCGCTGTGGGATCGATGCCAGCGGTGGTTAATACCCCATCGAGGATTTTACGGTTATTCATGGTGATTTGATAATCACCGCGCTTTAGACCCAGATGCTCTAGGCTATCGGCCCCTAACATGGCCAACTCTGCGTCAGCTGCGATGCTATCAGCGCCGACACTATCGGCATCAAATTGGGTGAATTGACGAAAGCGGCCCGGGCCGGGTTTTTCATTGCGCCAGACAGAGCCGGTTTGATAGCGGCGAAAGGGTTTGGGCAATTGGTCATAATTGGCAGCCACAAACCGGGCCAGCGGCGCCGTTAGATCATAACGAAGGGAGACCCAATCTGCGTCTTCGTCTTCTTCAAAGGAAAACACGCCAGCGTTTGGGCGATCTTGATCAGGTAGGAACTTTCCTAAACAATCAGAATATTCAAAGGCTGGGGTCTCTAAAGCTTCAAAGCCATATAGCTCATAAATTTGCGCTAATTTGGCGAGCATATTGTTCATTGCGCTTATCTCATCAGCGCGTATATCGCGCATACCTTTGGGTAAGCGCGGTTTGGGTCGAAATGTTTTTTGTTTTTTGGCCATAGGGGAGCTAATTTTAGTGCTTTACTGTAACCTTGATTGATGGGGCGTTCTACCTGATCCTTGGACAAGAGACAAGTTTTTCTCTCATTTTATAGAATTGATCAGCCGCCTGAATATCTTGATGAAGGTGCCTATTTTATCTTCTTATAGATTTAGGGCTAATAATTCAGATATATGCATCACTTCAATCTTGTTTCCTTGTTTTTCTAATTTACCAGACATATTGAGCAAACACCCCATATCTAACCCTGTTAAGCATGTGTTTTCACTCTCAGGTAGGAGGGCTATTTTTTTGGTCACCATGGCATTTGAAATTTCGTCATATTTCACTGAAAAAAGCCCCCCAAAGCCACAACATTCCTCATTGTGGGGCAACTCTAAGACCGTAGCGTTTTTTATGGTCCCTAGAAGCTCTTGAGCCCCTTGACAGCGCATTTCACGCCGGGCGGAACAGCTTTCATGAAAATAGATGCGGCCATTATACTCAGTGCTTACCTTCGATAGACCCGCTATTGTATAAAGGTAAGTGATGAGTTCATGGGTGCGTTCACTTAAATTTTTAGCTTTTTCATGCCATTGCGTGTCATCTTTTAAAAGCTCTGGATAATGGTACTTTATCATGCCTGCACATGAGGCTGATGGGACGATGACGTGATCAAACGCTTCAAACGACTGAATTGTGGCTTTGGCAATATCTATGGCTGATGATTTGTTGCCGTTATTATAGGCGGGTTGCCCGCAACAGGTTTGGGTAGGCACGGCGACATTGCACCCTACATATTCAAGAAGTTTTACAGATGCAAAGCCAATTTGGGGACGACTTAAATCTGCAAGACAGCTTACAAATAGACCAACGTTCACAGGTGATTTGCTCATAATTTCCTAAAAATATAGATTATTTAACAGTTAGTTGTTTATAGCTGTTGGGGACATTGGGCAAGGAATGTTTTAATTTTTGGTTTTGGCTTTACATTGATTTTCTTGACCTTATTACCATTTTATATGTTCGATTTACAGGCGCAGTATAACAACATTGATGAACAAACATTATTTAAAGAATGCACCAAACAGGGATTGATTTAATGACGAAGTCAGACACGCACAAAGACCAAAAAATTGTGTCCGGGGCCCCTCTTGGAACCTGGGATGAGTATGAACTTCGCGCTGAATTGCTTGGTGAATTACATGCCCGCCCCTTTGAGAAAATTGATGTGCCCCAACGGGTGTTTTTAATGGGGTTTTTAACTGATGAGATCCAAGCTAAAGCTGATCGTGCACAGATTGAAAAGCTTTGTACCTCACATGGCATTGCCCCGCCTGGCCCTAAGGCAAGCTTTCATAGCATGAAAATTGGCAAATGGTATTTTCGGTGGGAGCAACATAATGAATTTACCACCTATCGATGGGACATTTCGGATACTGAAGATACGGGTGTTTTTGGCGGCGATGTTGGGCCACGTCTACTTTCAGAATTAGAGTTTGTAGCGCCGGGCAAGCTGATTGTGGCCTCGCATGTTAAAACCACCAAACATAAGCGTAGTGTTAGCGATTATGAAGAAATTTTTAATCCCGCGAGCTTGTGTTTTATCGATACAGATAACGGGCGCAGCCGTATTGCAACGGACTTTCAAACAGACCTGTTAGGATTTACTCGGTTTGTGGTTGAGGACCATAGCATGAGCCCTTATCGAGCCGGGGGGTTGGTGCAAAGGCTGTTAGAGGTTGAGACCTATCGTATGTTGGCGCTGATCGGTTTGCCGGTTGCTCGCAAAGCCATGCCTGTGGTGAATGAAACGCAAGAGGGATTGGCGCAACTAACAGCTGAGATTGCTAGCGCACAAACCATTGAAGACAACCATGATTTGTTGAAAAAACTGATTGATCTGGCTGCTGCTTTGGAAGCTCAGGCGGCGGCGACCTCTTATCGTTTTGCCGCAAGCCAGGCTTATTATGATATTGTGATGGCGCGGCTGGTTGCCATGCATGAAAATTCAATTGATGGCGCACGGCGGTTTTCTAGCTTTTTTCGCCGGCGCTTAACACCGGCTCTTGCAACCTGCAAGACAGTGGAAGATCGGCAAAATGCTTTGTCTCGCAAATTGATGAGAACAGCTGAATTGCTCCGCACCCGCATCCAATTTGAGCTTGAACAACAAAACCGTGACTTGCTTAAGAGCATGGATAAGCGGGCTAAATTGCAATTGCGTTTACAACAAACTGTTGAGGGCCTTTCTGTCGCAGCCGTGAGTTATTATGTGGTCGGATTGGTCAAATATTTGGCTGAGGGGCTTTATAAATATGACTTAACTTTTGGGGTTTCGCCCACTTTGGTGACAGCTCTTTCAGTGCCCATTGTTATTTTTTCAATCTGGATGATCACAAGGGCCATTCATAAGAAGTTTTCGAGCGATGATAATTGACGCTTCAAAGCTAACTTTTTCAATTCATTCAAATTATATAAAAAGGGGCGCTAGCAAGCGCCCCTTTTTATTTTTAACGGGTTATTATCAACCTCGCCTTTTAACCTTTAATGGTTTTAAAAGACTGGTTTTCATAAAAGCTGATCTATTTGGTCTCTTGAAGAGACTTGAAATAAGCCATAATTGCTTTTTGATGTTTTTCTTTTCTGAGGCCGGGAAATGCCATCTTGGTGCCGGGCAAGAAGGCTCTTGGTTTTTTTAAGAATGCGATTAGGCTTTCTTCATCCCAGACAAGACCTTCAGCGGCTTTGGCGGTTAAAGCATCGGAATATTTAAATCCTTCTGCTGCGCCAGCTTTGCGACCGATAATTCCAGTTAGTTGAGGGCCAAGTTTATTTTTTGCATCCGGCCCAACGGCATGACAAGCCATACATTTTTTAAAGACTTTCGCTCCTTTTTTAACCAATTTATCATCAGCTTGTGCACCTGCAATGCTGGATAAAAGAATAAGAGCGGCTCCGAAAAAAATTGAACGTTTACTCATGTTTCTTCCTTCTATTTTATTAGTGTTTTGTTGTGTTGCGTTTGATAATGTGAACTGGGCGGTTATAAAACCTGCATATGATTTGCATATTTTATACTCTTAATCTTAATCTCGCAATATCATACGTACTTGCATAGTTTTTCGTGCCAGTTCATCCCACGTGATCACTTTAATCGAACATACGTCCTAATTCACTCGCTAAGTTAGCTAGGGAACAGTATGTGATGATTTGCCACAGCAAATTGCTATTTAACATAGCTATTTGCAAGTGGTAAATAGAAAATTTGGCTATTGTTTGATTTTTATGGAAATGGCTTGTTTAGGGCACCATTTTGATTGTTATAGGCTAGGAACTTCTGTTTGGTGAAATTTACAAAGGCCTCAATTTTTGCAGGTGTGACCTCTCTTGCTGGGTGCACAATGTGGACCTTTATATCATCTAACCCGACATATTCGGGCAAAATGGCTTTAAGATAGCCCTCTTGCAAGCCTTTCGATACTTCCCATGTTGATCTCAAAGCGATGCCTTGCCCTAACAGCATAGATTCATGGATGAAATCACTTGAATTTGAACGTAAATTTCCATTCACCTGGATTGTTTCACGACCATTGGGCCCGCTTAATATCCAATTATTTTGAGATTTAAGGACTAAACAATTGTGCTTATGTAAGTCTTGTAAAACGGTTGGTACACCGTGTGTTTTTAAATAGGAAGAGTGAGCGCATAATACACGAGCATTTGTTGCCAGCGGATGCTCGACTAATTCTGTGTTTTTTAGAACGCCAATTCTAATAGCCAGATCATAACCTTCGCTTAAGACATCAGTTACTTCATCAGTTAAATTGATATCGAGCTCAATTTTAGGATAGGCTTGCAAGAATTCACTGATTAATTCTCCCATATGCAATCTTGAGAAGATTGTTGGTGCCGTTAATTTGATAATCCCTTGTGGGACCCCGCCAAATAATTGCACACTTTTTTCAGCTTGATACAATTCTCTTAGAGCTTTTACTACATGCTCATAATAGCGCTCACCTTCTTCAGTTAAGCCGAGCTGACGCGTTGTTCTTTGAAACAAACGCACTTGTAGTTTTTCTTCTAGTGAGGAAATATGTTTGCTCACTACCGCTGGAGAGAGCCCTAGTTCGCGCCCTGCAGCGGACATATTGTCCGTTTGGGCAACTTTCACAAAAATTTCAAGATCTAAAATAGACGACACAGAATTTCTCTTAAGGAAACGTTCCAAATACACGAATAATATTTAAAGATGGAAAATGAATTTTATATAAACAATCAACTAAATATATTGATAATAAATTACTTATCCCATCGCACAAAAACAATCAACTAAAAGAATAGCAATCTATACTACACCAGTATCTTTAAATTTAAAAACTATATTTCAAATTGCTATAAATATGAAGATTAAATAGATCGCAAACAGTCTCTTTGTCACTTTAAATTTAGACGTCTCGTTCTTGTGAGGTTTTAAATGCGGCAAGGTGGTGAATTGCATCTGCGTCTATAACGTTTTATGATTTAGGAAGGTATAATTTAAAAGCTATATTATAGCATATGCGATATTGATCAGCGTCACGATGGGGCAAGATGGGACTTTTTTCAACACTACACGATAATTCAACCTCCAACCTTCCTAGATCAGCTTTGGCTGAATTTCAGCAGGTGCTGCAACCTAACCAAATTATTTTGGATGAGATGGGGCGGCGTGCTTATGAAACAGATGCGTTCACTGCTTATAAAGTCATGCCTTTGGCCGTCCTACTTCCATCGAGCACACAAGAAGTTGCCGATATTACTGCCATTGCGCATCGGTTTGATATACCGATTATACCGCGCGGCGCTGGTACATCTCTTGCTGGCGGGGCCATACCAATTGAGACTGCTATTGTGCTGTGCCTTTCTCGTATGAATAAAATACTTGATATTAATACCACAAACCGGAGTGCCAAAGTGCAAGCTGGTGTGACGAACCTGGCGATTAGTGATGCGGTCTCAGATCAAGGTTTTTTTTACGCCCCAGACCCGTCTAGTCAATTGGCCTGTACCATTGCTGGTAATATCGCCATGAATTCTGGTGGGGCTCATTGTTTGAAATATGGGGTCACAACTCATAATTTGATGGGCGTTACCTTGGTGACAAGTGAGGGCGAAATTCTTGAATTTGGCGGCGATTACTTAGACCCGGCGGGCTATGATTTTTTAAGCCTTATTGTTGGCTCTGAAGGGGGACTGGGCATTGTCACTGAAGCCACTGTCATGTTGCGTCCCAAAGCTGAAGGCGCGCGCCCTTTATTATTAGGATTTGAAACCCATGAAGAAGCTGGGGATTGTGTGGCGGCCATTATTGGCGACGGCATCACTCCGGTTGCGATCGAATTTATGGACCGTCCCGCAATTAAAGTTTGTGAGGATTTTGCCCAAGCTGGATACCCCTTAGATGTAGAAGCCCTATTGCTGATCGAAGTTGAAGGGGCACCTCTAGAAATTGATGAGTCGTTACAAAAAATCATTCGTACAGCCAGCCAATTCAACCCTGTTCATAAACGGTTAGCAAAAAGTGATGAAGAGGCAGCCGCCATTTGGCTTGGTCGCAAATCTGCGTTTGGTGCTATTGGTCGTATTTCAGAATATTTATGTATGGATGGTGTTATTCCTTTATCAAAACTCTCTAGCGTCCTTGCCAAGATAAATGAAATTTGCGCTTCACATAAATTGGATGTCGCCAACATCTTTCATGCTGGGGATGGGAATATGCACCCCCTCATTCTTTATGATGCAAACAAGCCTGGGATCATTGAAATTGTGGAGAAATGCGGGGCTGAAATTTTGGAGTTATGCGTTTTGGCTGGTGGCTGCATTACTGGAGAACATGGGGTTGGCTTGGAAAAAAGAGATCTTATGCCCTTACAATTCAATGAAATGGACCTGGTCAATCAGATGCGCATAAAACAATTATTTGATCCCAAATGGCTGTTGAATCCTGATAAAGTTTTTCCTATCGAGATCAGCAAAGTTTTTCAAGAAGAAGGCTCCCTTGCTTCGCTTAGAGATGAGACTTAATGATGCAGGATATGCTAACGCCCCTGGTTGATTCTGAAATTAAAGACATGATTTTAGAAGCTAATGACCAAAACAAAAAACTTGAAATTCTTGGCCATGGCACCAAACGATCAATTGGACACATAGCGCCTGATAGCGTGCCGGTAAGCATGCGCCGCTTGAGTGAAATCAGGCTCTATGAACCAGCTGAGTTGGTTATTTCCGCACGTGCTGGGACGCCAATTGTTGAAATTGAGCGGGCCATTAAGGCCTATGATCAGCAATTGCCATTTGAATATCTGGATTTTTCGCATATTTTTGGAACGGAGCAAGGTTGGGGCACAATTGCTTCTTTATTTACGACAAATTTTTCAGGGTCTCGGCGTATTTTAAAGGGTAGTGCACGTGATCATTTAATTGGCGTTGAGGCGGTTAATGGCCGAGGCGAGTTGTTTAAATCTGGTGGCCGGGTTATGAAAAATGTAGCCGGCTACGATTTAACTAAATTTATGGCCAATAGCTGGGGAACGTTGGCCGTGTTGACCAATGTGACTATGAAGCTCATTCCTAAAGCGCCGACTGAATGCACGCTTTTTATTTATGGGCTTAGCGAAGATATTGCTCTTGAAGCATTACGAACAGCTGTTTCGACTCCTTATGAAATATCTGGCGCCACTCATTTGTCACGCACACATGCCTTCCCTTGTCTTGAGGGTGTTTCTTATGTACGTGATAAATCTGTTACTGCAATTCGCATCGAAAATACAGCGAAATCAATTGACTATCGTAGTGAAAAGATTAAGGATTTGCTTAGTGCGTTTGGTGATATTTATTATATTGATGAGCAAGAAAGTCGCCTCTTTTGGGAGAACATGCGACAACTTATCTTTTTAACAGGACATAATGATGCAATTTGGCGCATCTCCACATCCCCTCATTTAGCGTATCATTCAGCGGTAAAGATTAAAAAGTTAGTTGATTGCGACGTTTCCTATGATTGGGCAGGGGGATTGTTATGGGTCACGACGCGCGGTGTTTTCGATATGGGTAGCAGCGACATTAGAAGAATTGTTGCCCATGCAGGGGGGCATGCGACGCTCATACGGCCTAGCCTTGAAGCTGTGCATCATGTTAGCCCCTTTCACCCTCTTGACCCAGCTCACATGAAACTATCAAAAAATATTAAAGGTACATTTGATCCCAACGGGGTTCTTAACCCAGAGCGAATGTATGAGGGGATATAGTTAGCTTATGAAAACTGAATTTACCAAACGACAGCTTCGAAACGATAATATTCAGCTTGCAAATGATATCTTTCGGCGTTGTGTTCACTGTGGTCTTTGTACAGCCACCTGTTCGAGCTATGTCGTGGTGGGCGATGAGCGTGATAGCCCACGTGGGCGGATATATATGATCAAAGATATGCTTGAATCTGGAACTGTACCGGACAAGACATTGACCACTCACATGGATCGCTGCTTGAGCTGTTTTTCATGCATGACGACCTGTCCTTCAGGTGTTGATTATATGCACCTTTCAGATTT
This sequence comes from Hyphomicrobiaceae bacterium, assembly GCA_021775775.1. GTDB lineage: Bacteria > Pseudomonadota > Alphaproteobacteria > Rhizobiales > HXMU1428-3 > HXMU1428-3. The sequence continues at coordinate 3,064 of JAJFHF010000051.1, read as the reverse complement.
GGCTAGGGAAGAGATTGAAACGCATGGTCCGCGTAGCTTTTATGACCGGATGATCCGGGCAATGTTAAGCTCTACATTGCCTTATCCTGGGCGATTTAATGTGATGTTATTGCTTGGAAGGTTAGCGCGCCCCTTGCAACCTTTGCTAGCCATAGTTGGGCTAAAGCAAATGGCTGCGATGCTTGAAATGTTGCCAGCGCGGCGAAAAAAATCACCTGAATTTAAAGGGGGAGGTACTGCTCGCCCCAAAGGCCAACAGCATAAACGTGTGCTTTTAATGACCGGCTGTGTGCAACAAGTTGTGCGCCCCTCAATTAACGATGCCAGTATCCGGTTAATGGCACGCCAAGGAATTGAGGTGATTGTTCCTGAAAAATCTGGTTGTTGTGGCGCGCTTGATTTGCATATGGGTAAAGTTGAAAAGGCCGGTGTTCATGCACGGCGGAACATTCAGGCTTTTAAGGAGCTTGAGGAGCAAATGCCATTGGATGGCATTATCATCAATGCATCTGGTTGCGGGACAACGGTTAAAGATTATGGGCATTTATTTGGCTCTAATAAATCTCTTCGTTCAAAAAAAATTAAGGCTGAGGACGCGGTAAAATTTTCTGAAACTGTTTTTGATATTAGTGAGTTTCTTATCAATTATAATTTTGGTACCGCGCAACTTTGGAGCGACTTAAAAGTTGCCGTTCATATTCCTTGTTCCATGATGCATGGTCAGAAAATTACTGACCACCCTCAAACCCTTTTACGCAATGCTGGTTTTACAGTTTTGCCGATTGATGAAGCTCATATTTGTTGTGGGTCTGCTGGTGTGTATAATGTACTACAGCCAGAGATTGCCACTTCACTTGGTCAGCGCAAAGCTGATCATATTTCGCGCGCAAAACCCGATATTGTTGCAACAGCTAACCTTGGTTGTTTGACACAAATAGACCATCATTCCAGTGTTCCCGTCGTTCATTTTATCGAGCTGTTAGATTGGGCTTATGGTGGACCTTGTCCTGATGGACTAGAAAATTTAAAAGACCGTGTGGACCATCTTGATCAAGACTAGGAGCTATACGGCTTAAATCAAGGGGTTTTACCGGCTTCTAAGCGCTTTTTGCTCTCTTTCGCCTTTGTTTTTGTTTGTTTGTAAAATAACGATCCTAATTGACCGGTTTTAAAACAAAAATGAACCAGTTGTTAGCACTTTTCTGCCAAAGTTTGATGATCTGAGAAGGAACGCATCAATTTTGGTGAAACCAAATCTTTGTTTTCTTGCTGATCTTCCCATTTAAAACAACCAAACGAACCTTATCGACGTTTAAGGTTTGATTTTTGTTTCGTAGATTAAAGTGTCATTATTGGAGGGGTATGCTATGAGAGCGGCTTTTAAAATTGAGAAATATGTAGATAAAAGTGAAGAAGCTCCTATTGCCCATGGTAGAGACAGACTGTACCATCAAGAGGTGATGGGCTCTTTAAAGAAATTACAAGAAACACTTGAAGCCCAAGCAAACTCTGAACCAAAGACACCCCAGCAGGCCCATATAGAGCTTGATGAAGACCTTCAACAAAAAGTTGAAGAAAAACAAAGTGAATTAAATCGTCTGAAAAATGAAATGCGCCAGATTTATCTAGCGATTGATGATACCAAACGCCAAATTTTAACAATTAAAGAAAGTGGCTCTGAGGGACAAGAAATAGCACGGGCAGCCGAAGAGTTGAGTGCTATTGTCAAAGGAACTGAAGAAGCAACGAATAACATCCTTCAATCAGCTGAAACGATTGAAACAAATTCAGCTAATTTAGTCGCTGCTATTGTGGATGAATCTCAACAAGCTTTGGCCTGTGAAATTCAAGAGAGTGTTGTGGGTATTTTTGAAGCCTGTAACTTTCAAGACCTAACCGGACAGCGCATTACAAAAGTCGTGAAAACTTTCTGCTTTATTGAAGCGCGTATCATGAAGATGATGGAAATCTGGGGTGGATCTGAAGGCTTTTTAGATGTAACACCTGATGAATTAGAAGCACGTAAAGGTGACAAAGGCCTGTTGAACGGTCCTTCATTAACTGATGATGGTGATGTCGCTAGCCAAGATGATATTGATGCGTTGTTTGATTGATTGATTGATCAAGGTTGGTATAGACGGCAACCTGCGCGAATAGAGTCATCCATTTTGCATTCATCGTAATGGGGTGCAGTGTTTCTTATACTCAATTTAGAGACGAACAATAGAGTATTGAAGGTCTATTTTTAGTTTAAATAGATTTCAATTTTCTTGCGATGACGACCAATCCAATACATCCAGCACCCAATCAAACTAAGAATGAGCCAAGCAGGGAGTAAAAGGGCAGATTCAAACACCGGATCCCAAACGATGGGATGAAGCATTGAGCTTATTAGATTTTCTAAAAATTTGAAGCTTTGTTCATGCAAATTGATCCAATGGCCGCCTAGAGAGGTAATGCTCAAACTACCATTATTCGCCATTGTTTTTGTGGCATCATAGACAAAGGCTATAAACCCTAAAATCAATATCCATAGGCCAAGTGTTCTTATGATAATCATGTGAAAAATCTTTACTTTGCATAAAGTGGAACAAAATCAATAAACCCCTAATTCTGTTAGTATTTCTGAGTCTTATGATCTTGTCTATATTGATTAGCTATAAATGACATCGAATTTGGATGCTAAGCCTAGTTAATTTTAAGATTAACATAGATAATTTGTCCTTTACGTTGAAATCCCTTCAAATTATTGACGTGTGCAACAATTTCATTTGGTACTCTTTTTTAAGTTTAGGTTCTTGTGTCTGAGCAAGATTTAGGTATAGTCCCGTTTTGGTTTTCTTATAAAAGCTCCTTAAATTGTACTGTAGGAGACGTTTGGGGAAAACTGATAGGAGAGGTGGCCGAGTGGTCGATCAACGCACCATAAAATGCTTATCGCATTTTATCTCTTTTGATGGGCGAACGCTTATCTTAGACCTCTCGGAGTAAAATTTCGAGAAAAACTGATAGGAGAGGTGGCCGAGTGGTCGAAGGCGCACGCTTGGAAAGCGTGTAGGCGGGT
>JAJFHF010000006.1 GCA_021775775.1 Hyphomicrobiaceae bacterium | reverse complement strand
TTGTAGGATATGACTTAACCTTAGGATTTAAAACGTGATTCGTTATCAACTTGTTTGCAAATGTGAGCATCAATTTGAATCGTGGTTTCGATCAGGTGATGATTATGATCATCAACAAAAAGAAGATCTATTGTGGTGCCCTGCTTGTGGTTCCTCAAAGGTTTGCAAAGCTTTGATGGCCCCTAATGTTAAAACCGGCCGCAATGAACCTCAGGCGCCTCAAAACTTAACTGCAGATATAGACCAACAAAAATTTCAAGACGAACTGCGCACTATGCGAGACCAGGTTACCCAAACTTCGGAATATGTTGGAGACAACTTCACCTCGGTTGCGCGCAAAATGCATTATGGGGATGAGCCTGAACGTAAAATTTATGGTGAGGCCAAGCTCAAGGATGTAAAAGACCTAAATGAAGAGGGCATCACTGTTCTACCCTTGCCGTCTCTGCCAGAAGATAAAAATTAAGAAAGAGTTTCTCTCTCTCACGGCTATTTCAAGCGCGAAAGCGCTTGAGCCTGCGAGGGCGCGGCGCTCGCGCCGGACACCTGTGGCGTCATGTTCGCTCGTAATCTCGCTTCCTCAATATCTCTCACGGCTATTTCAAGCGCGAAAGGCGCTTGAGCCTGCGAGGCGCGGCGCTTGCGCCGGACGCCTGTGGCGTCATGTCCGCTCGCTAAGCTCGCTTCCTTCTTCGGGATGGGTACTCCAGGCGCGTCTTATATGAATTCAATAAACGCAACATGCTCTGGGTTTGAGCCCTTCCTTAAACTTTTTGCAAAAAATTAGATATTTCTTGGGAATGTCTTTCTGTTTTTACCAAGGCTAGAGTGAAAACATATTCCCCTTAAACTTAATGTGTAGAATTTTATACCTTTTCACTCACAAAGCCTTGTAATTTGGTAGAATAATCATCTAATATTGAGGCTAAGATAAGTTATTGTACAACTAGACTGCTTAGCTAATCCACTTATGTGTGCTTTTATAGCGAAGCTTCACTATGGTTTGGAGGCGAAAATGTCCGTTTCTTTACATAAATCACAGGCTGGAAATGCCACAAGACAGACCGGAAATCTCACCAAGATGACCCAGAATCAAGCTGATAACGTGACCCATCTACCTGATCGCACTCGACAAAACTATCATGATATTGAAGTTTTGGCGCGGCTCGATGTGGATGAGCTCAACAGCAAATTTTCACATCTAACACCGCAAGAGGTTTTAGAGCTTTCAATTAAGAAATTGTTTGCCGGTCAAATTGCTATGGTGTCCTCTTTTGGGGCCGAATCTGTCGTACTTTTGCATATGATCTCTAAGTTTGATCCTTATATCCCGGTGATTTTTATCGACACAGGAAAGTTGTTTCCTGAGACGATTGCTTACCGCAACCAGCTTATTGAACAGCTTGGCTTGATGAATGTGCAAACGGTCAAACCTGCACTTGCTGACTTAGAGGCACAAGATAATGATGGTACGCTTTGGCAACGCGATGTTGATGGTTGTTGTAACATTCGTAAGGTTTTGCCGTTTGATAAAGCGCTGAAACCGTTTGTGGCCGAAATTTCTGGGCGTAAAAAATTTCACAATGAAGTGCGGGCTGATCTTGGCTTTTTTCAAAAAAATGGCCAGCGCATGAAAGTGAACCCATTGATTAATTGGTCAGCAAAAGAACTTGCTGATTATATCATTGCCCATGAGTTGCCGCGCCATCCTTTGGTTGCACAAGGGTTTGCTTCTATAGGCTGTGCACCTTGTACATCTCCTGTTAAAGAGGGAGAAGATCCACGCGCTGGTCGCTGGCGCGGAGAAGAAAAAACGGAATGTGGGATTCATTTTGTTGATGGAAAACCACAACCTATCAACAACTAAATTTGCCGCTTTTCATAATTGTTTGTGTTTAATTATTTTAGTCTTTCAATCGAGGTTTTTAAAATGGGTGTCATTAAGGTACAAGACCAAAATGGGAAATTGCATGTTTTGGAAGCCGTTGAAGGCTGGCGTGTGATGGAGATCATTCGTGAACATGGTTTGCCGATTAAGGCTGAGTGCGGCGGGGCTTGTGCTTGCGCCACTTGTCAGGTTGAGGTTGCCCCTGAATGGGCCGCGCGCCTGCATGAAATGCGCGACGATGAAGAAGATATGCTTGATAGTTTGCCTGTGGTGACAGATTATTCACGGTTGTCTTGCCAAATTATCTATGAAGATGAGCTTGACGGCTTAGAGTTGCGGTTAACTGATGCGGCTCTGCCTGATGATGTTCTCTCACAAGGCAATGCCTCGAAAGATATTAACGCAGAGGTTGCAGCTTAAAACTTATGAGATATTTTCCAATTTTTTTAGATCTTGAAGATCAAGCTGTTTTGATTGTGGGGGGTGGTGAGACCGCTTTGCAAAAATTGCGTTTGCTTGCCAAAACAAATGCTCACATTTGCGTTGTTGCTCCCCTATTTGATCCTGAAATCGCGGCAATTGCAAAAAAGAACTCGCGTGTTGAATTGATAGAACGTGAATATTCTTCCCAAGATATGGACAATAAACGACTGGCATATGCCGCAAGCGATGATGAGACGCTTGATAGGCTTGTGGCCCAAAATGCGCGCAGCGCTGGTGTGTTATTGAACAAGGTCGATGATCCTTCCCATTGTGATTTTATCACACCTTCTATTGTTGACCGGGATCCTATCTGTGTGGCGATCGGTACTGAGGGCACGGCCCCTTTATTGGCGCGCGAAATTAAAGCCCAGGTGGACAAGCTGTTGCCAGCTAATTTTGGTGCCCTTGGGGCCATGGCGGCGCGCATTCGTCCGCTTATTTTAGAACGCCTTGTCGATGGCCGCGATCGTTTGCGCTTATGGGAGCGTCTTTTGGCGGGACCATTTCGCAGAGCGGTTTTAAATGGCGATGAAGCTCACGCTCAAGATGTGTTTGAGACTGAACTAGAGCTTTCTCAAACTGCGTCCGTTGAGCTCTCTCATAAACAGGGCGTTAAACAAGACCAAAAAGAGATTGCGACCACAAAAGGACATGTGGCCCTCATCGGTGCTGGCCCTGGAGACCCGGATCTGTTGACATTAAAAGCAATGCATCGTTTGCAAGGCGCTGATGTGTTGGTCATCGATCGGTTGGTTAGTGCCTCAATTCTGGATTATGCACGGCGCGATGCCAAACGCATTTATGTTGGGAAACAAGCCGGTGGCCCTTCCGTTTCTCAAGATCAGATAAATCAAATTCTAGTGCGCGAAGCTCTAACAGGCGCGCGTGTTGTTCGTGTAAAGGGGGGCGATCCGAATGTGTTTGGCCGGTGCCAAGAAGAATTGGCTGCGTGCCAATTGATGGGCATTGAAGTTGAGGTGGTACCTGGCATTAGTGCCGCTCAAGCGGCCAGTGCCTCTATTCAATTGCCGCTTACCTTTCGCGGGACGCATCGCTCTATTACTTTGTTGACAGCAGCCACTAAAGATCAGGTTATCTCGAGTGATGTAATGGCTTTTATGAAGGCTGGTCGCCCCTTTGCTATTTACATGGGTGTTAAGCTGGCCGATGAGATTGTCAATGTTTTATCTTCTAGCGGCGTGGATATGAGTGAACAAATACTTATCGTTGAGAATGCAAGCCTTCGCGAAGAGCGGGTGTTTTCAACGGCCTTAAGTGAGCTTAGCGTTTGCGTGAAAACATTTTCTATTGATGGGCCTGCGATTTTATTTGTTGGGCTCTCTTATGATGAAATGGGGTTGCAAGCTGACCCGCGTTTAAAGGCGCATGAGTTGAGCAATGTTGTTTCTTTGAGCCGCCAAGTGGTTTAAAACCTAATTATATTAATCTGATAATTTAAGAGAACTGAATTTTTATGGCAAAGAAATTAAAAGGTGATCAAGTGTTTACAGGACAGCTCCTTCGCGAGGGAGATGTGGTGTATTTAACAGCCGATGGGAGTTGGGCACCTGATTTGCAAAATGCTTGCGTTGCAACCAACGATCAAGAAATTGAAACGCTTGAAGGGTTGGCCAATGAGGGCGTTTTGAAGAACCTTGTTGTTGATGTTTACCCCTTTGTGGTTGTGCGCAATGAAGCGGGGGATTTAGCCCCTGATCATATTCGTGAAAAATTACGCACAGCTGGACCTTCTATCGTATATAGCTAAACCCAGCTCGTGCTTGTTGTGTGCTTTGGTGATATTTAGATTTTAATTATGGGACTTTTCTCATGTATATTTATGATGATTTTGATGAAACATTTGTGCGCGAACGGGCTGCCCAATTTCGTGACCAGGTTGAACGCCGCCTCAGCGGCGAGCTGAGCGAAGAGCAATTTCGTCCGTTGCGATTGATGAATGGGGTTTATTTACAACTGCATGCATATATGCTGCGGGTGGCCGTCCCTTATGGCACACTTTCGTCTAAACAGTTGCGCCAGCTGGCCATGATTGCCAAGAAATATGATAAGGGCTATGGCCATTTCACGACCCGGCAAAACATTCAATTTAATTGGCCTAAACTGGAAGACCTACCTGATATTTTAGATGATTTGGCTGATGTCGGCATGCACGCCATTCAAACCAGTGGCAATTGCATTCGTAATGTAACGTCTGATCAATGGGCTGGGGTCGCTAGTGATGAAGTGATAGACCCGCGTCCCTATGCAGAGCTGATGCGGCAATGGTCGAGTTTACATCCTGAATTTTCTTATCTACCGCGTAAATTTAAAATCGCCATCACGGGCGCCGACAGCGACAGAGCCGCCATTGCGTTTCATGATATTGGCCTGCAGGTGATGAAAAATAAGACCCAAGAGATTGGGTTTCGTGTCTTTGTTGGTGGTGGTTTAGGGCGCACACCTATGGTTGGCAAAGTCGTTCGTGACTTTATAGGCGTAGAAGACTTGCTTCCTTATTTGGTCGCTATTTTGCGTGCTTATAATCTGGAAGGGCGGCGTGATAATAAATATAAAGCGCGGATTAAAATTCTTGTGCATGAAAAAGGCATTGAGGCCTTTCAAGCCCGCGTCGAAGAGATTTTTGAAGGTCTTGATAAAGATAGTCTGCGGGCTCAAAAGGGTGAGCTTGAGCGGATTGAAGCGTTTTTCACTTTGCCAGATTATGAAACGCTTGATGATAAGCCGGCAAGCCTCTCTAAAGAGCGCGCGGAGAATAGCGCCTTTCATGCGTGGGTGATGCGTAATGTTGCCCGGCACCGCCAAGCGGGCTATGCGATTGTGAATATTTCTCTAAAACCGCATGGCGGCATTCCTGGTGACGCTACCGACGAGCAAATGGATTTGGTCGCAGATTTGGCTGATGCTTATTCGCATGGTGAGATCCGCGTGACTCATGAGCAAAATTTGGTGCTGGCTCATGTGCGCCAAGACCAACTTTTTGAGTTGTGGCAAAAACTGGAGGCAGCTGGGCTTGGCACAGCCAATCTTGGGGCCATTACCGATATGATCACTTGCCCTGGGCTTGATTTTTGTACATTGGCCACGGCGCGCTCGATACCCATTGCACAAAAAATTTCCAATAAATTTTCTGATATTGAGCGGCAAAATGAAATTGGTGATATGAAAATTAAAATTTCTGGCTGTATTAATGCTTGTGGCCATCACCATGCCGGGCACATCGGCATTCTTGGGCTCAATAAAAAGGGCGAGGAATATTATCAAATCACACTTGGAGGCTCTGGCGCTGAAGACGCTGCTGTTGGCGAGATTTTAGGCCCTGGCTTTGCCGCTGATGATGTGGCTGGTGCCATTGATACACTTGTAAACCGATATATTCAATTAAGAACAACTGCAGATGAGCGGTTTTTAGACGTTGTAAACCGTGTTGGGCTTGAGCCCTTTAAGGAGGCTTTGTATGCCGATCATTAAAGATGGAAACCCTGTTAGCGACGATCCTTGGGTCTTGCTTGAAGAGGATGGTGATGTGCCCTCGAGCGGCGATATCATCGTTCCCCTAGAGCTGGCACAAGAAAAGCGTGAGCGTTTATCGAACCATGCTGGCCGGTTGGGCCTTTTGGTGCCCAATGATGTGGATGTGGAAGATTATGCCGACCTTATTGGCAAAGCTGAGTTGGTTGTTTTGCAATTGCCTGCTTTTACTGATGGGCGTGCTTATAGCCAAGCGCGAATTTTACGAGACGTTTTGGGTTATGAGAAAGAATTGCGGGTTAAGGGGGATGCCTTGCCAGACCAGGCTGCATATCTTAAACGGTGTGGGTTTGATAGTTTTGACATTGAGGGGGACTTTAATGCCGATATCTGGCAACGTGCTTCATCTCATATGAGCAAGAGTTATCAACGCAACTATCGCGATAAGCTGGCTCATCGCTCTTTATAAACATTTCTTTTGTGTGATTTTTAGGTAATTGAGCTCAACGCCTTGACTAATCAGGGGCGAATGGTGGATCTTCTTATTACCTGGAACTTATAGATCTATTGAGGAAACCTTATGCGCGCGATTTTGGATCAAATTTTGTTTTTTGCACTTTTTATATTTGCACTGACTGCCTTTGTCCCAAATCATAGCGCTTTGGCTCAAAATGAAGCTGAGGACACAAATGGTGGTGTCAGCTATATGGATGATAAAGAGAAAAAAGAATGGTTGTACTCGTTAGCTAATCCAGCCGCAGAGCCAGAGAAAAAACCCATTACATCTAATGTCTTAAACTATATGAGTGATCAAGATCGTTTGAATTGGGAAAAATCTTTGGAGCGAAAGCTTGTAAGAGAAGACAGTTTGAATCGCCAACCTTTGGATGATCTTGCTACTGACACGAAGACTACAAAATCTCCTGATCCAATTGAGCGAGAAGCTCTTGCCCCTTTAACACAAGAAGAAGCCTCACCGGCAAAACAAGCGGCCAAACGTGTGGAAGAGATTGAAAATAATAATAATCAGAAACAAACACAAATTTCTCGTTGTCAGATCAAGTTAAAGCATCATTTAGAATCCTACCCTATTGATTTTTTACCCGGAAAATATAAGCCTGCCATTGGCACATACGAGACCATTTCAAGTGTGGCTGATATTTTAAAGGGATGTAAAGTCGCCAATGTCTTGATTGAGGGGCACACAGATAGTCATGGCCACCCACAAGCCAACCAACGTTTAAGCGGGGAGCGCGCTAACAGCGTCCTTCTCTTATTGGTGAAAACAGGTGTGAATAAAAAGCGTCTTCGTGCGATCGGTATCGGGGCGGATAAGCCCCTTGCATCAAATGATACAGTAGAAGACAGAGCCCTTAACAGGCGCATAGAATTTAAGCTTTATTGAGGGTTTATCTGCCTGTTTTAAGTTTAAATCTGACGATTTAAGTTCCTTTTTTCTTTCATTTCATTTTGTTAATTTGATTCGTTTTGCGCAGATCGCATATAAAATGTGTGCTCGGCCCGTTCGATTGGCGTGGGAATTAACCTCTCATTAATATATTTATTGAGGTTATTCTTCATAGAAAAATACGACTAAGTGTTTGATATCTAACGTTTATAATTCCTTTCCTAATCTTTCATTTTAAATGACCCCAATGGTATTGCCTTCCCACATAGGCGCCGCACACGGCATAAATCTACGTTTTGTTCATTTTTTAGTTGTAGATTTTTTCGATACACAACTTTTCGTGTTTCTTGTCATTGTTGTGTGTGGTGGTGCCAAATTCTGGGGAATTTTAATCAGGCACCGCAAAGGTTTAGCTCATTATATTTGAGCTGAATTCTATTTGCTGAAAGTTAGTGAGCGTATTTAAGGGTCAATTTTTATTTTGGGGATTAACATGACGCAACCAAAAGACAACTGGTTATGGGCAGGTATATATGGCTTCTTTGCTTTAATATTAGCAGGCGGGCTGTATGATTATAAGCAGTACTCTCGTGGGCAACAGGAACATATAGTTGTCACACACAAACAAAGTTCAGAAGGTGTTCACCCCTCTTCTCACCTTACGACTGGGGCCATCAAGAAGACGGATGCGTTGTTTATTCACTCTCAAATTTCATATATGGACGATGGAGACCGTGCCAATTGGCGTTCTTCGTTGCCTGCATCCACTTATGAGACTTTAAAATCTAGCTTTGATGAACAAGGTGAAATTTTTGCATCTGCAAAAATGCAATATATGAATGATGATGACTATAAATCATGGGTCTTGGCGCAGAAGCAGCAAGGTGATGATCTGCTTATAACCAATAGCGTGGTCAGCAATCAGGTTTTCATGGTCTCCACTCAGCTGCACTATATGCAAGAGCCAGAACACCGCGCTTGGCTAGACAGCTTTGAGGATCAACCTAAACAAAAAATTTCATCTTTAGAGGTATGCCAAAACAACGTTGCCCTACTTTTACAAAAAACACCTGTTCAGTTCTCATTTGGTAAATTTGGTATTTCACGACAAAGTGGCCGCTTAGCGAGTGCGATCGTGGATCAATTACAAAAGTGTTCTTTTGCTCACATTGTCGTTGAAGGGCATACCGATACGAGTGGCTCAGATGATTACAATCAATGGTTAAGCACACAAAGAGCTACAAAACTTGTTCGCTTTTTAGTTGATCGTGGGATTGATAAAACCAAAATAACTGGCATTGGGCTTGGCTCTTCGCAGCCATTGGTTGCCAATGACACACGAAAAAACAGAGCCCTCAATCGAAGAGTTTCTATTAGATTGCATTAGGCTATGTATTGATAAAATTTGAAGTCATAGACTTGGCACTGTACTTTTTTCGAATTGATTTTGGCTACTGATATGGTTTAAAAAAGACAAGGTTTACCTTGCTTCTTGCATGTTAGATCTTTTTTAGACCTTTTAGATCTATGTTAGTAAGTCCTATGAATATTAAAAAAATAATGAGTGCCACACCACAAGAATTTTTTAGAAGCCTTGTTCATTTTTCACCTGAGCGATCTTTTGATACATCCAAAAATTCGTTTTCATTTGATGCAGGTGATGGTGCAGCGGTTATCTCTTATAAGGTCATCCCTGATCGTCAGGTTACAGGCTTGCTGTCTTTGCCCCAGCTGGAGGTCAATATTGATTTTGAGACCGTAGGCGATGAAGACCAAATACAATTTATGAAAGATTTTGATTTGGCTTTTCGAAGGGGCGGCGGCTAAAGCGTGTTATCTGAATTCAATAAAACAC
>JAJFHF010000050.1 GCA_021775775.1 Hyphomicrobiaceae bacterium | reverse complement strand
AGCTTGCGCTTTGCACAACAACACCGTGACATCATCCTGCGTTTCGGTAGATTTCCGCATCGCAACGCCGCGTTAGGTCGCAAGTCATCCGCAGATGAAGTGGCCTTCGTGGCGGCTAGCGACGGTTTCGGACAATCTGTTTAGCGTCTAACGCAATTCAGCGTTTCCTTAACGCAATTTAGCGTTTCTTCAACGCAATCCCGCATCTCGCAAAAATACTTTGTTCGCCAGTTCCAGGTACTGCTCGTAATATTCAAGCTGATGCTCGGTGAGTACCGCCCGCTTGCGCATCTTTTTCACTGACTTCTTAGCCGCACGACGGGCCCGTTTCTTCGCCATCACATTGGCATCTTCACCGGAAGCATTCTTCATCGCGCGCCGCACTTGAGAGTTGCGACTCTTCAAAAACTCTTCATAGAGCACTGCATAGGGTTCAGCCTGTTGCGGACCTATACCTATCTTACGGAACATTTTGCCAGCCTGGACATCTAGTTGGGCGCCATAGGCTGGACTCGCACCGAGCACAAAGCTCGCGCACAATAGACCGCCACTTACCAGCGTCATACAGAATCTAGCCATGCCTCGTCGTGTCACGTCATCTACTCCAATTCGTGCAGCCATCACTCAAGAGCTACGGACTCTAGCGAACCCGGAACGGGCTGCGCAACAACAAGCCTACATGAAATCCACCATGCCATATGCAGGTCTTACCGCACCGACGTTACGCAGCGTGAGCAAAGCCGTCTTCAAGGCGCACCCGCTAGAAGACGCCAGCATCTGGCAATCCACCATCGAGGACCTCTGGCGCAATGCTGAAGTGCGCGAGTTGCGATACTGTGCCATCGACCTGTTGCTGGTGCCCCGCTACCGCAAGCTCTGGCTCACACCCGAGCGATTGGGGCTAATACGCGAAATGATTGAAACCGGCGCCTGGTGGGATTTCGTCGACAACCTGGCCAGCAACGCGGTAGGAGATTTATTGCGCCGCTATCCGGATACAATGTTTCCAGAGCTCACGCAGTGGGCTCGCGACCCGCACTTATGGGTGCGGCGCACTGCGATCCTGGCGCAACTCAAGTTCAACACCCATACCAACCAAACATTTCTGTTCGAAGCCATCGAAGGCTCTATTGATGACCGGGATTTTTTTGCGCGCAAGGCTATCGGCTGGGCTTTGCGGCAATACTCCAGAACTGCGCCGGACGCTGTTATCGACTACATCGAACGCAACAAATCTCGCTTGAGCCCGCTGTCTAAGCGAGAGGGTTTGCGCATACTGGTGAAACAGGGAATGACAGACGGCTCTGCCTAACTTGGTATTAGCGCCCGCTACTCCAGGCGGACCACATAACGCAATTCAAATTCTGCATTGCTGCCACCACTGGGTTGCGTCATGGCACCACTTGGGCGCACACGCACGTAGCGCACGTTTGGGTCGAAGCCCTCACCATCCGGAGCCGGCAAATAAGTGTAATCGACACCGTCCAGTGAATAGCTCACATTGGTTCCGTAGTCATAGGTCAACCCGGTACCGATGGGCGATGACGATTCATCAAACTGCACCGGGTCCACCTGGGGGCAGGCGGTGCCACTGCAGGTGCAAGCGGCGACAACGCACACAGCAACATCCACCGGGATCTCATCGACAATGGTGATGCTATCGTTGTCCAACCCATCGGGGCCTTGATTTTCAACCCGAACCTCGTACCTGATCCATGCTCCCGGAATCGACTTGGGCTCGGCAACACTGAACGAGTCCTGCAACGTCTCCAGGGTTTTCGCCACATCCACCAGCGCGCCACGCAGAGTGAACAATTGTTCATCTACGTTGTAAAAATTGGTCTGATTTTCCGGCGTCGTAGCCGCTCCCGGGATCATCAGCAAGCCATTGGTCACGCCGTTCGCAGCAATCGATAGATCCAATGCATAAACTCGGACCAACCAATTGCTGCCAAACGGGCCCACCCCGAAGGTGTAGGTTGGGTCTGCGGGTATGCTCGCGTCATTGCCCCAGACTCGGTCACCAGCCACTACATCGCCATGGGTTCCATCGTCGAACAACAGTATGTTGGTCGCGACAAGCACGCCATTGTCGTCATATACATCCGCCGTTACAGCGTTTACATCGACGTCAACGCTCGCTTGTATCGCGAGCGTGTCGCCTTGCCGATACTCACTGACAGCAACAACCGCGGTGTCGTTCGGGGTGGTGATATTTGCGCCGAACGCTTCTGCGGTGCCTAGTGTGGCATTTTGTAAGCTCCATACGACGTCGTCCAGCTTCAACCATGAACGATAAGAATTATCCGCGTTGCTGTGGCGAGATTGGACACGAAAGCTGATGGTGGTTCCGGCATAGGGCGCGAGATTCAATTGGGCACGTTTCCAACCATGGTCACGCATACCTCCGTAACCCGCCCTGCCGAGGCGATTGTTATTGATGGTCAGTGCCGGTGCCGTGGTGTTATCGATGCCCAGCCCGTTGTGATTCACCGTCGCACCGTTGACGGAAAACTCAAACCAATCGTAATTGTTCGCGTTTGAGATACCGTCAAAAGCCTGCACTTGAAAATAGAACTCGAGCACCCCTGCAGCGCCGCCACCAGGCACGGCAATTGAACGCGTCAGCTGAATGAGCTCCACTCCACCGCCGTCTTCACAAAGATCGCGAAAGCCCAGCAGGTGCCACCTTCTCCCGGTGGCAGTACCCGCGATGTTGTTGGGTCCAACATCCAAACCATTGGCGGCAGCATTACCACAACCCGCCGCCAGGTTTATCGTTTGGCCCAAGTTTGTGTTGTGCACTTCGTTGTTTTGATTGCCACCGGCATTCACCGCTGATGTGGTCCAGCGGCTCGGTGTGGTGCCTATGGATTGCTCGAAATGTCCATTGATCACCGTCGCCGGGTTAACCGGCTTAGCGCCGTTGGCGATGATGTCGAAATAGAGGTAATAACCCGCAGCCGGCGCGTCTTGCAGGATAAAACGTACCTGACCCCGGGCGTTTCCCGTGGCGTCCAAACCACCGGCAAATATCGCATCAGTGAATTCTTGCTCTGACACCAAACTACCATCACCTCGAACGACACGTGGGGAGTTGGCATCGAAGGCGACTGCGCCACTGTTGATGTTCATGCTGTTGAGCACGGCGGCAAAGTCTACGTCTGTCTCCACGGTGGAGCCCAAACCAGCACCACCAGGAATCGTTAGCGGTACGCGATAGTGCCAGTCTGCAACAGCTGGTCCCTCGTCATACCAGGCCGGTGCATTGAGATCCGCGCTGACCGGCAGGCACGCAACAGCCACAGCCCAACCCATTAGGGTGACTGCCAATCTGCGGAGCCTGATCGAGCCGAAAATACAGGCCAAGTGGGGTCCTTTTCACGTTG
>JAJFHF010000049.1 GCA_021775775.1 Hyphomicrobiaceae bacterium | reverse complement strand
ACTTGTTTTCCAACTAACATTGCTATCTATCACATATCAGGCTATAGGGCTGATTGAAAAGTGAATAAGCCCGTTACAAAGCCCTGTGAAGGAGTGGTTGAATGAGTGTTGATGTGGATAAGAGCAAAGCCCATGCTGATGAAAGCTGGTGGGATATCATCAAAATTGTTGTCTACGCTATCATTCTAGCTTTTTTCGTACGAATTTTCATTATCCAGCCCTTTAACATTCCCTCTGGCTCCATGCAAAAAACCCTGCTTATTGGAGATTATTTGTTCGTTTCTAAGTTTAGTTATGGCTATAGCAAACATACATTTGGGTTTGATCTATTTGAAGGACGCCTATTTGGCAGCTCGCCCAAACGAGGGGACGTTGCTGTTTTTAAATTACCAAGAGATACATCCCAAGATTACATCAAGCGGGTTATTGGATTACCTGGAGACAAGATCCAAATGATTGGCGGCATTTTGCACATTAATGGAAAGCCAATTCCCAAAAAACCTACAGGAAAATGGGTGGAAAACATCAATGATCGCCCCGTTCTGATGTTTCAAGAAACTTTGCCAAATGGGGTGAGCTACACAGCTCTTGATGCAAACCCTCATAATTCGCGCAGCTTTACTGATAACACAGAAGAATACATTGTCCCCAAAGGGCATTATTTTATGATGGGCGACAATCGTGACAATTCATCAGATAGCCGGGACCCAGATGTTACCTTTGTGCCCTTTGAGAATTTTGTTGGCAAAGCCCAGCTTATCTTTTTTTCAAAAGGAGAGAGCGGAGATCCTGAAACAGGCTTATTTAATGTACGTTGGTCTCGTTTCTTCTCTCTGGTACGTTAGGCCGCATGGCTTCATTCAATTCTGATTTAAAGCAACTAGAAAAACAGCTTGGACATCAGTTTCAAGATGCAAACCTTTTGCTCACGGCACTAACCCATTCTAGCTCTCAAGCCGATCGCCACAAAAGCAATGAAGATAATGAGCGGCTCGAATTTTTAGGCGACCGCGTTCTGGGCCTATCAATATGTGCCCATCTTATGCAGGCCTACCCGCTGGCTCGTGAGGGCGAATTAGCGCGCCGTTATAACCGGCTCGTGCGTCGGCAAATGTGCACAAAAGTGGCCACGGAAATTCAACTTGGCTCCTTTTTAATTTTAAGCACAGGGGAAGACCACTCAGGTGGGCGGCAAAAATCAACCATTCTTGCAAATGCAATGGAAGCCCTTCTGGGTGCAATTTTTATAGACGCAGGCTATAAAAAGGCTCATGAAGTGATCAGCCATTTGTGGAAAGACCATTTGCAAGAAGGTGATGAGACGTTAATTGATCCCAAAACCGCTTTGCAAGAATGGGCACAAGGCCAAGGGTTTGATTTGCCCAGATACGAACAAGTGAGCCGCCAAGGGCCAGATCATCAACCAATATTCATCTACCAGGTAACTGTGCAAGAGAAAGGCACAGCAACTGGGCAAGGGGCTTCAAAACGCATAGCGGAGCAAAACGCGGCCAAAGCTCTTTTAGAACAGAACAAAGTTTGGGAAACATCTTCATAAATGACAAATACAGAGAACAAGAAAACCAAACCAAGGGGACAAACTGATGATGGCAATCGCTGTGGGTTTGTCGCTTTAATTGGCGCGCCAAATGCAGGCAAATCAACCCTCACCAACCACTTGGTCGGCACCAAAGTCTCCATTGTAACTAGAAAAGTGCAAACCACCAGAGCGCGCATACGCGGCATTGCAATCTTTGATCAGGCCCAAATTATTTTTGTCGATACACCGGGAATTTTTGCACCCAAAAAACGCCTTGATCGGGCCATGGTCCAAGCCGCTTGGGGCGGGGCAGCTGATGCAGACGTGGTGGTATTGTTGGTCGATGCTCAGAAAGGGATTAGTAAAGATGTACAAGCCATCCTAGAAAAATTAAAAGACGCCCCTTATCATTTGGTGTTGGCGGTCAATAAAATTGATTTGGTCAAGCGCGCTGACTTGTTAAAACTAACCCAAAATTTGACACAAGATGTTCCTTTTAAAGAGGTGTTCTATATCAGCGCTGAGAACGGGGACGGAACCAAAGAACTGGTCACCCACCTCCAAGAGCATTTGCCGCTTGGCCCCTGGTTATACCCGCAAGACCAACTAACTGATGCCCCTATGCGCCACACAGCGGCTGAGGTAACGCGTGAAAAACTATATTTACGCCTACATGATGAGCTCCCGTACGCAGCCACAGTCGAGACAACAGATTGGAAACAAAAAAAAGATGGTTCCATTCGCGTTGAACAGGTTATTTATGTAGAGCGATCCAGTCAGAAGAAGATTGTGCTGGGAAAAAATGGCTCTGCGGTCAAAGCCATTTCAATGGCCTCGCGCCAGGAGCTGGCAGACATAATGGGCGTAGACGTGCATTTGTTTTTATTTGTGAAGGTCCGCGAGAACTGGGGGCAAGATCCTGAACGTTTTCGTGAAATGGGGCTGGAGTTCCCAAGTGACTAACAAGGACGAAGGCGATGATCTGGATCCAAAGATGAACCAAAGCTATAGCCCAGACTAAAACACAGGCCTTAAAAACATGGCCAAACGCCAGGACTAAAACAGATGGAATGGCAAGACCAAGGGATAATAATAGCCACCCGCCCACATGGAGAGACCAGCGTACTTTGTGAGTTGTTCACCAAACAACATGGGCGCCACGCCGGGCTGGTGCGTGGGGGCCGCTCAAAACGCCTGCGCCCGATTTGTCAAATTGGCAATGTGGTCGATGCCAGTTGGCGCGCCCGCCTCGATGAACATTTGGGCACCTTTACCCTGGAGTTAGACAGCGCAATCGCCAGCCGCTACTTTGATGAGCCCATGACCCTGGCCGCTCTCTCAACCCTTTGTGGTCATTTAACGTTGTTTGCTGAGCGCGATCCTCATCAGGCGCTTTATGAGGGCGCACGCACATTGCTCTCTCATCTCGATAATCGCGATATATGGCCAAGTCTACTTGTGCGCTATGAATTGGAAGTGCTCACAAAGCTTGGCGTGGGGTTAGACTTAAGTGAATGCGTCGCAACTGGGCAAACAAGCGATCTAATTTATGTCTCTCCCAAATCTGGCCGCGCTGTCTCGCGCAGCGCAGGCGAGCCCTACAAAGACAAGCTTCTAAAACTCCCCCCCTTTTTAATCGGTCAATCACAAAAAATCTCTCACGAAGATTTGCAAAATGGCTTTGATTTGACCGGCAGTTTTTTTGAAAAATATTTTTGGCAAGGGCAGCATCAAAACGATACAAGAGTGAACAATCAAAAAACCAGATATCAATTTTTAAAATATTTTCATCGATTGGCTCTAGATGAATAATCCTGAATTAACCTGGCAAGAGCGCCATTAGAGGAAATATTATATGTGCTTCCCGTATCATTTGGCAATTGCCAGTGCCATAAATTAACCCCGCTTAGCCAAGGGCCTTGGGTCTTGAGACAATTAAACAAAGCTGTGTAGGCCGCCAGTTGCTCATTTGGATCACTGATTTCAGAAGGAGTTTGTTGCCAAGGGCGCGCACTTGTTTGATCAAAAGGCGTGAGCCCAAATTCACTGATTATCAAAGGACGTTTTAGGCGTGTGGCAAAGGCTTCTAATGTCTTCAGTTTTTGTTTCAAACTTGCCTCTAAAGCCAACAGGCTAGGGTGGTTGATGCCCCGAGCCGTCTCAAGGTCCACCAAGGGGAAATAAGCATCAATACCAATCTCATCCAATTGGCGCCAAAAAGGCACTGTTAAATACCCTTCCCAATGAGCCGCATAGGTCAGTCGCGTGCTGGTGTGAGAACTTTGCCGTATGGTTCGGCGCACATCAAAAATCAGCTGTTCCCAATAGGGCATGGCGGCAATGTTATGGGCCAGACTGGCAAGCTCAGAACCAATATAAAGAGTTTTGGCTTCATATTTTGTACTGATAGCAGCCAGTTGAAGTATGAGGTTGTTATATTGGTGAAAAAAGTTTTTTAACGTCACCCCAAAAAAATTAAGAACGCCGCGCCAAACAGTGCCAATATTTTCTTTATTATCAATTTCCAGCATAGGATACAAACTAGGTTCGATGCCATGCTCTTTGGCAATTTTCATGCCTTGTTCAAGAAATTCAAGTCTGGGAGCGCTGTGGTTTTTATACTGGCTATCTTTAGAAATACGCCCTGTCACGGGATCAACAAATCGGTAAAACAAAATCAGGCAGTGTTTAATGTTATGCGCTGTAAGTTGTGTGAAAACGCTGTTCCAAAACTCATCAACCGGCATGTCACCTTGATGCCATAACGGAAGATGCACACCAAGTGGGGGCTTTTGACGATGGTTTTCAGTTGATTGGGCTCTTAGAAAAGAAGAATTGCAAGAACCAAGGCTGGTTGAAATGCCACCCAACAAAAATTTTCTGCGATTAATGAAACTAGTTTGTAAGACATCCATAAAAGGGTCAATCTCAAATTAACAATGCAAAGTCATAACATATGGTATTGTAATTTATGATCTATGACATGCACAACATGATCAGGCAACTTTATGAGCCCAATTTTATTTATGGATTTTATCGGTTTGTAGGTCTGTTCTTGGCTTTTTCCAAATTGCTTTTGTCAGCGCCAATAAGATTAATGAGCTTAGCAGAATCCAAATCAGCGCCCTCAAAATTCGCACCAGTAATATCACTTCCCTCAAGAGTGGCCCCATCAAGCTCTGATCTATCAAAATTCGTATTGATAAGTTTGGCATTTTTAAAATGAGCAAATTCAAAAATAGCACGCGCACAGTTTGCTTGGGAAAAATCTGTATTTTCTAAATTTGCGGAACTGAGATTGGCTGTGATTAGCCCCATAGATTGGTTTTTTTCATCTGCAGAAAGATTTGCACCGATAAGAATTGCATTTTTTAAATTCGCACCAGTCAAGTTTGCAGCCAAGCGAGCATTGGTAAAATTGGCATTTTCAAAATTAGCTTTAAGCATTTGTGCTTGAAAAATATTCGCTCCAGTAAGATCTGCATTTTTTAAGTTGGCATTGAGCAGCCAGGCTTGATCTAAAATAGCCCCTCTTAATATGGCCCCTTCAAGATTGGTTTTGTTCATGTTTGCGGCCCGAAAATTAGCACCACTTAAATCAAGACCGCTTAGATCTAAACCATTTAAGGCAAGAGCATAAAAATTTGCAGGTTTTTCTTTTGTCGCTTGTTGAACACGTGCAATCACCTGATCACGGGTCAGTTCCGCTTGGGTCATAGCTTTGCTCTCTAAATCTACATGATCCATCATATTTTGAGCAAAAACTGATGAGCAACTGAAAAACAAGAGGCCAACAGCAAATGCATAAATTTGAAGGCGCAGATAAATGTGAAAGACGTGGGACATAATAAAACTTACCTTCCATATAGGGGGCAGATGGCAAACTGGCCATTGGATGGCCAGTTTAACAGTTTATGGGAGGAGCCAAAAAAAGAAATATATAAGAAAATTGTAAGGTGTGATGAAGATCATCTGCTCTGACATGAGCATCTGCGCTGTTTCAATAATATGAGCATCAATGCCAGTGTGCTTCAAAAAACATCAAAACTTATACACAGCTAAAAACAATTTAACTTGTAAGTGTTCTTACATGGTAATCATATGACATTCACAATCCTTCAGTTTAACGCCACTATTGATATAACTTAAGAGAGAATGTCTTGTCCCCAGGCCGTTCATGAATAATCTCTTGGAAAATGGGATCCTGTTGACTATAGTGAGGCCACTGAAGTTTTGGGGGCTTATTAGGTGATAAGGTTTTGGAGTTTATAGAAATAAATTTAATAACGACCAATAATTAAATTACCAGAAAATCAATATATATGACTTTTTGGTGCTATTATTAAAATTTGATATAATGCATAAAATGATGAAATTAAGTTGTGAATGTTAACACTTAAGGTCATCCCATCAATTTAGATATGTGGTCGTTATCAAGTCATATCAGGATTATCTTTGTAAGAAGAAAAAGAAATAAACAATTATGGGTTAATAAACGCCAATAAGAGCAAGTTTTAAGGGTAATAGGGAGCTATTAATTCCCACTATAAAACCCACTATTGAAAAACAATGATGTAAAAATCTGCTGTTGAGTGTTGTTAAGTTTGGGAGCTGTTGAGGATGTTGCTTAGAGCGAAACCTCGTTGTTGGGTTTGGGGGCTTATACCTCTGTTGTTAGTGGGTGCACTTGTTGTGGCTGGGACAAAAGGTCGAATTGAAAGAGATCTTAGCACCCGTTCCGCACAGGCCTTGAAATCTGCTGATATTGAATGGGCAACGCCTAAATTTCGTGGTTTAGAGGGAACAATACAAGGAGAAGCCCCTTCCGAAAAGGAACGTTTAAAAGCCATCCAGGTTGTGCGCGGCGTCTGGGGCGTTCGGTCCGTCACAAATAAATTATCATTATCACCCATTATCACTCCCTACAGATGGTCTGCATTACATAAAAATGAAAAACTAGAACTTGGCGGTTATGTACCAAACGCAAAAGTCCGCCAATCCGTCATCGGGGTCGTAAAGGCAAAGTTTCCTCAAGCAAAACTAATTGATAATTTGAAAATCGGCCGTGGCATCGATGATGAAAACGCTTGGTTTAGTCAGGTCAGCTATGGCCTCAACCAATTAGCGCGTTTGAGAGATGGTAAAGTCACCTTGATAGATGACAAATTGAGCTTAACAGGGGTGGCTCTTGATAAAGCTGGGTATGAAAGCCTCGACGATACCTTTAAAGCGCCATTGCCGCTTAATTTAGTAAATGATAAATTCTCTATTCTACCGCCAGAGGTTGAAGATTATCAATTTTTCGCCCGTTACGATCCCCAGTCTTTATCCCTTGAAGGGGTAGCTCCTAATAAGGGAATACGCACTAAAATAGGAGAAACCGCCAAGGCAAATTTTTCAAGCTTGAACATTCAAAATAAGATAACCCTTGGTTCAGGCGCACCCCATGCTTGGGATAAAGCAATTTTATTATCGCTAGAGCAGCTCTCCAAGCTCAACGCGGGGACAGTGACCATCCAAAGTCAAGATGTGCGCATCGAAGGTCTTGCGAAAGATAACGAAACCGCAACCCAAGTGCGCAAAGCAGTGCGCGCAAACTACCCTAAAGGTTATAAAGTCACAGATGTTATCACGATCAAAGAACCTGAAATCCCTGTGGTTTCTCCCTTTGAACTGAGTATTATTGATGGTCAAGATCAATTGTTGCTCCAAGGGGTGATCGAAAACAATGAGCAACGCACAGCCATTCTCAAAGCTTTACGCGAAAAAGTACCCGGTCGGCGTATCGTTGACCAGCTCAAGATTGCACGCGGCGCAAAACCAAATTACCTAGCCGGGATTGAGTATGGCATTAGCGTACTTCCACAATTAACTCATGGCCGGTTGATCATGCGCGATACAACCTTGAGCCTTTCAGGGGAAACAACTGACGGTACTTTATTTTCAAATTTAAAAACAAAGCCCAGCACACTCCCCCCTGGAATTGAGTGGCGAAATGAAGTGCGTTTCGATGACACATTAGAAAGAGCAGCCCAAGAAAAAGCAGACCAAGAAAAAGCAGCCGCTGAGGCCAAACGTCTAGCTGATGAACAAGCAGCCGCCGAGGCCAAGCGCCAAGCAGATGAGCAGGCAGCCGTCGAGGCCAAGCGCCAAGCTGATGAACAAGCAGCCGCCGAGGCCAAGCGCCAAGCAGATGAGCAGGCAGCCGCTGAGGCCAAGCGCCAAGCAGATGAACAGGCCGCCACTGAGGCCAAGCGCCAAGCAGATGAACAGGCCGCCACTGATGCCAAACGCCTGGCTGATGAAAAAGCTGAAAATGAAGCCAAGCGATTGGCAGAAGAAAAAGCACAAAAAGAAATAATCAATAAGGCTGAATTAGAAAAACGGCGTCAATGGTTAAGCTTTGAAGAAACCAAAAAACGGCTCGTCGCACTTCACCAAGAAAACGGTGCCGTAAACGCCAAAGAGTGCCAATTGCTGATGAACTCAATCGTTCGGGGCAGCGCCATTCGTTTTGGTGTCAACAGTTCAGTGATTAACCCATCCAGCTATGAAGTTCTTACTAATGTTGAAACCGTAGCTAGCCGTTGTTCAAATACAGTCATCCGCATTGAAGGCCACACAGATGCAGATGGATCGCAAGCTTATAATCTAGAGCTTAGCAAGCGGCGGGCGCGGGCAGTTATTGGTTATTTAATCCAAAAAGGCATCCCTCAAAAACGATTAGATGCAAAAGGGTATGGTGAGAAAAAACCCATTGCTTCAAATGCATCCGCCGAGGGGAAATCTTTAAATCGACGGATAGAATTTGTTGTTTTTGAGGACTAGAGCGCCTTAAAAACGCTTAGGTTACGAGTAGGATCTGGATGGTTTAGGCCTGCCGATTTTTAGTTTTGTAGATTTATGAATGTTTTTAAAAAGTGGTTTTGGAGCGCGTAATGACACACCTTTATGATATGAGTTATCTGGTCTTCACCTTGATGCCCTATATGATTTTTGCATTTTCGCTAGGTCTTATCGTTGGTTGGTTTGGTGTTGAGAAGCTATAAATATTGTTGTAAATAGTGCTGCCATTTGGGAAAATTATTGGGATAGTTCGATGGAATATCTTTTGCTAGCTTGTTATATCTTTGGCCTGTTTCTGTTGTTCTTTTTACTAGGCGCTGCAATAGGCGGGGCCGCTCGAAGTTTTAAAGCCTATTTTTTTGGCATGAAAGACACAGAATATTATTGCTGTGAGGCACCAAGCGCGCGCGAAGCCTCATTAGTTGAGGCCTCTGCCATAGGAGCTGCCGCACTGGGGACAGCTGTTGCAACAGATATAGCTTCTACTCAAATGGATGAGCCATCTCCCGTTACGATCCATCCAGATGAAATTAACATAGACCCAGCCCAAGAATGGCAAGAGCAATCAGCTCAAAACACGCAAGACAATATAGATGTCCATTCAGCTGTAAGCCGTGATGAACAAACGATCATTGAGCAAGAAGGCGGTGATATCGCGCACCCTCTGGATCAAGTTGAAATCGATCAGCAAGAGAATCTCCAAGAGCAAACCATTGTACGTGACAATGGAGAACCAGCCAGTCAGAAATCACAAGCCATAGAAGAGGTTGAAGCCACAGAAGAGGCTGAATCAAGTGATGATGAAGAAGACAAAACAGAGGTCATAGCTCAACCAGAGGACACAGACTCAAAAATCACAGAAGATGAGTTGTCGAGGTCTGATGTGGCAGCCGCAGCAGCAGCCGCCGCCCTTGCCGCCGCCGCAGGCGCGCGCGTGCTCTCATCAAATGAAGAGCACCAAGAAGAACCAGTGAAACGCTCTGAAGACGACAAGCTTGTTTGGGAGTATACACAAGCCCAAGAAGACTACAGTGACATTGCCTTTTCGGCACAAGGGCCAGCAGACGATCTCACTCTCATCCGTGGGATTGGTGGGGCAACACAACAACAATTAAATGATCTTGGGATAAGTCAGTTTTCCCAAATTTCTACCTTAAAATCACGTGAAGTTGGTTTTTTGCAATCCAAACTAGGGTTAACAACACAAATAACTGAATTTAGTTGGATTGAACAA
>JAJFHF010000048.1 GCA_021775775.1 Hyphomicrobiaceae bacterium | reverse complement strand
TTACCGTTATTTTTGTTGCAGGCCTTGCCATGATCAGCAACAATTTTGGGAGCTGCCAGTGCATACAAGCCGCAGCGAGCAGCCTCAAGTTTTTGTTCTTTTTGTTGGTCTTTTGCTTGCTGCTTGGTACTTGTGCATTGTCCCAGGGCTTTAATACGGGCTTTTTGCTCGTTAGTCAGATTGTGCATTTTGATATTGGATTTCTTGCACCAATTGAGATGTCCAGCAAAATCAAGTGACCATCTGCCACCTTTAAAACCGCACTTCTGTTTTAAATTCTGGTTTTGTTGATCAATTGCTGATTGAGCATAGGCATTACAATTGAGATTATTATCAGCAAGAGCAGGCACAATTGTAAGAGTTATAAGACTAAGAAGAGTACCGTTAAATATTAAACTTCTGTTGCCGAATATTGTTTGACGTACCATTGTGCGCTCCTTAGATATTTGTTTATTTCAACCTTTTCTAGTCATCCATTATCATTAGTCGTTATATCGTTGAAAGTGGTTCAATTTATGGTCCGCTATTTATATGAATATAAAAAGCAGCTCTAGGTTATTAATCCCGGGAGGTGATGAAATTGGTTTATGTAAAGGGGCATCATGGAGAAATTTTAGGATTGGGAAACTGTATTAGAGTGAAACATCAACGCGAGTTCCCGTACTATTAATTTTTGTGAAGTGACTAAGTAGACGCCTCAACTCACCCCTTATCCCACCGTGTCAGCGCATCCTTATCACCCTCGCGCGCATCAACCCAGTGCGCCTCGCCCTCAACCGGGGTTTCCTTTTTCCAAAACGGGGCTTTGCTTTTCAAAAAATCCATCAAAAATTCCGCCGCCTCAAACGCTGCTTGGCGGTGAGAAGAGAGAGTGACAACCAACACAATGTTATCACCTGGGCGAAGTTCTCCATGCCGATGAATGATCGTGCTACCTTGCAACGGCCAACGCTCATGAGCTTGTGCCATGATCTCTTCAAGCTGTTTTTCCGTCATGCCCGGATAATGCTCTAGCGACATCGAGGTAATCGGTGCCCCCTTCGCCATATCTCTGACAGTGCCGGTAAAGGTGACAATGGCACCAATGTCGGTGCGCTCTTGTCTAAGGGCTTCAATCTCTTGCCCAATATCAAAATCTGCAGTTTGAACCCGAATGCTCATGGAAGAAACTCTATCTTGGTTGATGTGTCACACTATAGTGATCAGCCACCGGTGACAGGGGGGAAGAACGCAATTTCTCTGGCTTGATCAAGTTTTGTATCATGGCTGACATGGGTCTGATCAATCGCAGCATTAATGCTAGACTTTGCTTGGAAGGCCTCACTATATTCAGGCCCGCGCGTCTCTAGCCATGTGATCAATTCGCTAATGGTGGTCACCGCGTCAGGGGGGGTCACTTCCTCTTGCGTTTTGCCAATTTTTTCGCGTACCCAAGCAAAATAAAGCAGCTTCATAAATCTTAATCTTTCATATCTTCTTCAATCAGGTGTTTGATGCCAACCCGCAAATAATCAAACCCTGTATAAATGGTCAAGATCGCAGCCACCCACAAAAGACTATCCCCAAGTACCAAACCATAGGTCGTTTCATTGTCCACCAGAGGGGCGAGCAGTAAAAAGGTTAATGCGGCCAATTGAGCGGCGGTTTTAAACTTAGCAATTTTAGTGACCGGCACACTAACAGAAAGTTGCGCCAAAAACTCTCGCAAACCAGAGACCAAAATCTCCCTAGAAAGAATGATTACGGCTGCAATCACAGACAGATCATGAATGGTATCATCAGAGACCAGCATAATAAGAGCAGCCCCAACCAATAATTTATCGGCAATCGGGTCAAGCATTTGCCCAAGTTTAGATTGTTGTGACCAGGCGCGCGCTAAATAGCCATCAAAAAAATCTGTAATGCTAGCCGCCACAAAAATCCCAAGCGCCGTAAACCGCCACGCTTCACCTTCAAAATAAAAGCAAGCCACAAACGCAGGAATGGCCAAAATCCGCCCATAGGTTAGGATGTTAGGGAGATTCCAAATCATTTTGTGTTTTTTCTGATGCAAAGCGTGTTCCATAGGCCCACAAAACCATGGGCGACCAAATCAGTCAATTGTTTGCTGTATTTATGGAAAATTGATCCTCATTATTCTTTGTTGTGAAAATAATCATAAATAATCTCAGCCATTTGGCCACTAATACCATCGACGGCCTGTAAATCTTTTAAACCAGCCCGGCTGACAGCTTTCGCGGCCCCAAAATGTGCCAATAAAGCCCGTTTGCGTGCAGCGCCAATTCCAGGAATGTCATCCAGAGGATTTTTCGCCATTGCCTTTTTGCGCCGCAAGCGATGGCCGCCGATCACAAAACGGTGCGATTCATCTCGTAACCGTTGTAAAAAATAAAGCGCTGGGTCATTCATGTCCAATGAGAATGAGGGGCGGCCGATCATATGAAATTGTTCGCGGCCCGCATTCCGGTCGGGTCCCTTTGAAATGGCAACGAGCGTGATGTCAGTAAGGCCCAGCTCATCAACAATCTCTTTCACCGCGCTCAATTGCCCTTTGCCCCCATCAATTAACAACAGATCTGGCCAATGAGGGATGCCGTTAGCAAGCTCTGGCACCAGTTCTGGCACCAGTTCTGTCGGCCCCCCCTCGCTCTTGCCATCTTCGGCCGAATCTGGGCTGGGTCTTTTGTCACCAAAGTCACGCACCAGCGCTTTCAGCCGCCGGCGCAGCATAAGGCGCATCATTTCAAAATCATCGCCCGCCGTCAGGTCCTCAGGCTTGAAATTAAATTTGCGATATTGATTTTTAACAAACCCGTCTTGCCCCGCAACAATCATCGCCCCCAACGCACTGGAACCTTGAATGTGACTATTGTCATAAACCTCAATGCGCTGTGGTCTGTGGGGCAGATCAAAAATGGGCACCAAAGCTTGCAAGTGCCGGTTTTGCGCGGTGCCTTCAGCTAATTTACGCGCCAGCGCTTGCTTGGCATTATTGACAGCTTGTTTCATCAGATCAGCCTTTGTCCCGCGCTTTGGGCACAAGACGGTGATCTTGCGATCAGATTTGGTTGAGAGGGCCTCTGCCAATAGGTCTTGATTCTCAAGCGTAACAGAAGTGAGCACCTGGCGCGGCACCGGTTTGTTATCATAAAATTGAGCAATGAAACTCTCTAAGATTTCTGAAAGTGTATGGCTTTTATCTATACGCGGAAAGAAAGCCCGGTTACCCCAATTTTGGCTGGTGCGAATAAAGAACACTTCAATACAAGCGCTGCCCCCTTGCATATGAACGGCAAAAACATCTCCCTCTTCAAAACCAGTTGGTAAGATAGATTGATGGCTTTGCACTTGGGTGAGGGCAGCGATCCGGTCCCTCAAATGAGCCGCCTCTTCATAGCGCTGGGCCTTTGACGCTTTCATCATTTGAGAACGCAAATCTTTTTGTATGGTCGTGCTCTTGCCTTCCAGAAAATTCTTCGCATCATTCATCAAATGTTGGTAATCTTCTATAGATATTTTCCCGCAACAAGGCGCCGAGCAACGTTTGATTTGATATTGCAAACAAGGACGGGTACGGCTTTCATATTGACTATCCGTACAATCTCTCAATAAGAACAATTGTTGCAACGTATTAACAGTGCGATTAACCGCGCCAGCAGAAGCAAAGGGGCCAAAATAATGCCCCTTCTGTTTACGTTTGCCCCTGTGTTTGACAATCTGAGCCGCCTCATGTTCCGTTCGAATAAGGATAGAGGGAAAGGATTTGTCATCACGCAATAAGACATTGTAGCGCGGTTTCATTTTCTTGATGTAAGTGGCCTCAAGCAACAGCGCTTCAGATTCCGTATTGGTGACCACAAATTCCATCGCCGTGGTTGCAGTGATCATACGAGCAATGCGGTTCGAGTGACCATTTAAACGGGTGTAATTTTGAACCCGGTTCTTCAAATTGCAGGCTTTGCCGACATATAAAACCGTGCCATCTTTATCAAACATACGATAGACACCAGGAGAAGAACTCAAAGTTTTAAGATAAGATTTAATAACTTCAGGCCCCGATTTGGAAGGGGCACGCGTTTCATCATCTGCTTCATCTGGCTTTTGAGGCAAGGACCGATCTTTATTCAAATCTTGTAAGGGCGATCTATCTTTTTTGATCGGTACCTGCTTGCGTTCTGCCATCAATATTCACCAAAGTAAGAGGTCATAAAACTAAAAAGAGAGGTATTGTAATTATGACGACGGTTGCAGCCGCTCAATTTCCACGCCAACACTGGCCGCTTGTTTCAAAGCTTCAGGCTTTTCAAGCCGTACCCGAATGGCCAGAATACGCTCATCTTCAAGACAATTTTTAGCAATTTTTTCTGCCAAAGTTTCAAGTAAATTCACATGCCCTGCCATCGCAATGGCTTCAATTTTCTGAACAACTTTATGATAACATACGACATGCTCAATATTATCCGCAAAATCATGCCCATCATGAACGGTTAAATCAATATTCGCGACAACCCGTTGGCTCACATTCTTTTCATGATCATAAACACCGATAACGGCCATCAATTGCAAATCTTTGATAAAGACATGCTGGATTGATTTGTGAGCATTTGCTTGAAATGCTGTTTGGGGGGGAACCTGGTTTGTCATGTCACTATCTTTCAAATCATCAAAACGTCTTAAATCAGCAGTGAAACAATCACTGTTCGACTGCGGTCACTGAGCCCAAAATCTGTAGGCCCAAAATCTGTAGGCCATGTATGAAGACTATATAGTGATGACTTAAGGTGAATTTTAGAGGAAATCAATGTTTGAAAGGAAAACCATCTATCTGGCTTAAATGCTGATCGACTCCATATTAACTTTTTCACTCTCACGTGATTTCTTTTGAAACGGGAAAAAAGAAAGTAAGCGAGCAGGGCTATGATCGTTATTTTGTCCAAATAAGGATAGACCACCAATAACAAGCCCGCTTGATAAATGCTCCATAAATTGTTTTTGCAACAACTCACTGAGTTGAGAGGCCATGCCTTCTGGAATCTGGCCAGTTAGCTGTATATTAAATGTAAAATCATCAAATAGATAAGGGTTTCCCCATCTCATCAAATTGTCTATTTGACTTTGAGTGAGCGCCTTTTTCAATCGGTCAGAAACGTGGATCGGTTCCCCTATTTCTCTATATTGATCAAAAAACAGGACACACTCACGGGCAAAGTCCGTTAGCCTTTTATCCTGACCTAACAGCTCAATGCTAATTTGCCCCTTTTGCGTATGAACTTTTAAAACACTTGTTTTGAAAGAGACTAAGGTTTGACAAAAACTTTTAGCCCCTAAACATAAGTCTTGAAAATCAACGTCTTTATGCAATGAAAAGGGAGGATAAAAGACAGCTCCAAAACCTTTGCGCCGAACTGTGAAGACAGATTTGTTATGTATCTCCTTAGGCAACCCTAATGTTAATACGGCTTTTGGAATTTTATGTCTAACCGCGTCATAACCAATCCAAGCTGAACCCAGCTTCCAAAATTTACCGTTGGGATTATGGGAAGACGTAAAAAAATATCGATCATACTGTGTCATTATATCCCCTATTATTCATATGGGTTTAGATAAATGATCTCCACCATAGATTGATGAAGCTAAACAACTCAACCTAAAATTGTATACGTCATTGTTGGTTATAAATTTGTTAATATGAGATATTTAACACCAGTTTGTAATAGCTGATATACTTAACCGCCTATGCACAGGACCACATAAGGTGACGGAACGGTAGATGTGTGGAGCATTTACCGTCCCGTCATGGGTAATCAAGGAAGTAATATAATAGCATGTTAATTTAGGTGCATTTGGGTTAAGAGGTTAACATGCCAATACATAGGTTTATACACTATAAAAGTGTATAAACTATTTCAAAACAACTAAAAATTGAATCTATTCGGTGTTTTTTTAAGTTGATCTAATGATTAAAAGCTGAATGATCCATTCAGTTTCAGTTCAGTTGGAATAGTCCATAGTGACAACATCAAAACCAAAAATGAGTTTAAAACATCATGTTTGGTAGTTTAGCGCCAATTAGGCAACAAAGGTAAGTTAGATTATTCTAAAAAGAACAATTAGCCTTTGCAAACTGAAGCAAGCGCGAAATAATAGTGCAAAATGCACAAAGGAGAGTGTAATGAAGAAACAGACCATACTATTTACAATTATGGTGATGGTTATAGGACTTAGCCCGGTTCATGCAGCTGGTGCAAAGGGGTTTCTTGAAAGCATTGACAAGGCCATGAAAATATCAGGCCAAATGGCAAGCGGAAAAGTGCCTTACAACCCATCCCGCGCCGTAAAAGAAATGAATAACATTCAAAAAGCTGTAAAAGCTTTTGAAACAGCCGGTACACAAGAAGCGCCAAAAAATGTGGTAAGTTGTGCAACCCAGTTAAAGCGCGCCAGCTTAAAGGGTGCCAGCGCTGCCAAAGCCGGCCAAGGTGCATTTAAAGCCGCTTATGGAGATCTGTTAAACGGCTATAAAGTTTGTCAAAAAAAGTAAGCACAGACCTACAAATGGTTTATGCTAAATATCCAGTACGCAATAACTATACGACTAGAAACCAAGGCTCTCTTAATTGGAAAGCCTTGGTTTTTGTTATTTGGTTTTAAAGAGAGCAACACTTTAGCCTTGATTTCCCGCCATAGCTCTGATCAATGTTTGTTTGTAAAAATAAAACAAGAAATGTCGGAAAAGTGCAATGGATAAAATGGTGTTAGATGTCAGCGGACTTTTATGTCCTTTGCCCGTCTTAAAAGCCAAAAAAATATTACGAGGCATTCGCCCTGGTAATTTGCTAGAAATAATCACCACTGACCCCGGCGCTGTGGCTGATTTCAAATGTCTTTGCGAAGAAGATGGGCTCGAACTCATCCATCAAAAAGAAGACAATGACACATGCATTCATCTGTTAAAAAAGGTGTAAGCCATGCCGCCAATTTTCTCATCAGCTCAAGCGTTTCTTCAACAACATCGACCCATAGACCCGGTGCGGTGCCAACGCCCCTTTGCTGTCACCCAGGCTGTGAATTGGTTCGGCGCTAATTTCTCTGGTCAGTTGGTCTATGCCATAAAAGCAAATCCGTCCCCCTTCATATTGGAGTCCATGAGCAAGGGCGGCGTGTCTCGCTTTGATGTCGCAAGCCTCAATGAAATAGAAATTGTCAAGCAAGCCACCCCCCAAGCAGATTTGTTTTACATGAACCCGGTCAAAGCACGAGCCCACATTCGCGAAGCTTATTTTAAACATGGCGTGCGCCGGTTCTCTGTTGATCATAAAGATGAAATGATCAAAATTCTTGATGTCACCAACAATGCCAAAGATTTAATTATATTCGTGCGTTTGCATTGCAATGATGAGGGCTCAGTTTTGCCCTTAGGAAAAAAATATGGCGCAACGGGAGAACAAGCTCTCTCATTGTTAAAATTTGTCTCTTCAAAAGCTGAGCGCCTAGGTGTGACCTTTCATGTGGGCAGCCAAGCACTTGTGCCCTCACGTTTTGGTGAGGCCATAAGGCATGTCTCTAGAATTTTGCAACAAGCAAAAGTTCAAGCAAGCGAGCTGAATGTCGGCGGTGGCTTCCCAGTGTTTTATAAACAAGGCGATCCTGTTGATTTGTCCGCTTATACAAGAGCCATAGAAGAGGCTCTGCCAAAGGTGCCTTTGACAAAGGATGCAAAAATTTATGCTGAGCCAGGGCGCGCTTTGGTGGCTGAGGCTGAAAGTTTAATCGTGCGCGTTGACGCGAGGCATAACAATGAGCTTTATATCAATGATGGTGGCTATGGAATTTTATTTGACGCCGCCTTTAGCAATTGGGTGTTTCCCATCAGTTTGATCAACAACGATAACGAAAGCCCAGACTTAAAATCACAAGAACTTAAGCCTTTTACTCTATGGGGCCCAACATGTGATGCAGCAGATAGAATGCCAGGGCCATTTTATCTGCCCAGCTGTGTTAAAGAAGGCGATTATTTAGAGGTTCATAAAACCGGCGCTTACGGCTGGGCAATGAGGTCTCAGTTTAATGGGTTTGGTCGCTATGAAGAAATTGAAGTTACAGACAAGGTGGGCTTGTCAAATTTTGATACGAAACTTCACCCAAAGAAAACGATAAATGAAAACACGACAGAAAAAATGTCAGATCAAGACCAGACTATTTTAACATCCAACGGCTGAGGATTTTATGCGGCGCTATTCTTATCTCCCCCCAAAGGCAGCTTTTCTAGACCCAATCCGGCCAGGCGCGGATGCCCCTCACAAGGCCAAGGCCGTGGTCATTCCCTTTGGTCTAGAGCGCTCTGTCTCATTTCAAGGCGGTACTGCTCAAGGCCCTCAAGCAATATTGGCGGCCAGCAAAGAAGTTGAGTTATTTGACGAGGACTATTGGCGCGAAGTGGTGGATGACTATGAGGTAGCCACCCTAACTCCCTTGCCCATTGCAAACACACTAGAAGCCGCCTTAAAACAAATCGCCCTCCTTGTGCGGCAAATCATCCAAGAACAACGCTTTCCCCTTATTTTGGGCGGCGAACATAGCCTAACCGCTGGGGCCATTCGCCCATTGGTCGAGCGCCATCCAGATTTGGTCGTGTTGCAATTTGATGCTCATGCCGATTTGCGCGATGGTTATGAAGGCGAGCATTACTCTCACGCCAGCGCCATGCGCCGTGTATTGGATTTTGAAACCGTCTCACTGGTCGGTGTTGGCATTCGCAATATTTCCAAAGAAGAAGTTCCATTTCTAGAAGCAAACAGAGACCGCATCCATCTTCATTGGGCCAGTGACGCAAAAAACTGGCAGCTAGAAGAAATCCTCAAGCCCTTAAAAGACCGCCCGATCTATATAACCTTTGATGTCGATTGTTTTGACAGTTCCTTAATGCCAGCCACTGGCACCCCAGAGCCCGGTGGGCTTAACTGGTATCAAGCTCTAAAGGTTCTGCAAGCTGCGTGCGAAGTCGGCACCGTTGTTGGCGCTGATATCGTCGAGTTGGCACCGCGCCCAGGGTTGCATGCTTGTGATTTTCTGGCCGCCAAATTGGCCTATAAACTATTAAGCTATGCCCTGGTTCCTAAAGAATAACAGGTCAGTTACCCACCAAGCCCCTCAAGCAATCCAATCAATTCATCATAGTGAGACATTAGCCGATCGGGCTTTAAGCTTTCCATGGTCACGTCACTATAGCCAAAATCAACCCCAATCACGGCTATGTCTGCATTGCGCGCCGTATCAATGTCGGTTTTGCTATCGCCAATCATAATGCTTGAACCTTTATCTCCGCCCGCCAGCGCGATGGTGTCAAGTAGATGGCGCGGGTCAGGCTTGCGATAGGGAAAACTATCAGCCCCGCTAATAGCGTCAAAAAAAGAAGTAAGATCAAGCTGGTCTAATAAAGGCTTGGTTAAAAACAGCGGTTTGTTGGTGCACACAGCCAGCAAAACCCCTTGTTGTTTTAATGTGGTAAGCGCTTCAACAACCCCCTCAAACGGCGCACTATGGACCGCAATGTTCTGAGAATAATGATCAATTAAAACCGTCCATAAATCATCAATTTCCTCGTCGCTAACAGGGCAGGGCAGCTCGTTTATGTCCATCATTTGGTCAGCCCCAACCTGCGCTAGCGTAAGAGAGCGTTTAATCATTCCTTTGGCCCCTTGCCCAATAATCGGTCGAATAAGATCATGGTCAGGCAGGGCATAACCTTTTTGCTCAAGGCAAAAGTCAAGCGCGGCTAACAAATCGGGAGCGGTATCAACAAGGGTGCCATCTAGGTCAAAGCACACGGTTTTAATAGGTTTGTTAGGAAGGGTTTGCGGCATCAATCAAATACTTCTTAAAGGGAGGCGTATTGCGCCGACCAAGTGGCATCACTAAAGCGTTAGTATAAACCAATGATTTTTCGAAAAAAAGCAGTTTGTGAAAACAAAAGGTTAGCGTCAATTTGAACCATTGATCAAAGGGGGAAGGCGCGCTTAATTTGTCATTTGATACAAACC
>JAJFHF010000047.1 GCA_021775775.1 Hyphomicrobiaceae bacterium | reverse complement strand
ACCGCTTGTTCGCTCCAGATCGCGCGATCCGCAAGTGCATTTGCTAACTAAGTCTTCTAATTCGACATGTAACCCGCAATCACGGCATGTTGCTGTCCCTACAATCTCAATAATTTCTAACTCAGCACCTTCAAGTACGGTTCCCTTCGCAACAACGTCAAAGCAAAATAAAAGAGCCTCTGGCATGACAGCAGATAACGTCCCCACTTCAAGCCGAACCCGTTTCACTTTCACGCTCTTTGCTCGCTCGGAAACGATGGAAACAATATTTCTTGTTATGCCCATTTCATGCATTTTTTTCCCTAACATATGCGCGGTAATTGCTCGCCAACCAACATGTCAACGATGCGCCGACCGCCAAACTTAGTCTTCATTGTAACGCGGCCCTTGTCCCAATCACCGACGGTACCAATAATAGCAGCAGATTTTCCCAAAGGATTTGATTGGAGCGTGCTTATCACTTTAGAGGCATCCTCTTGAGGCACCACAATGACAACCTTCCCCTCGTTAGCGAGGTAAAGCGGATCCAGGCCTAAAATTTCGCAAAATCCTTTTACATCAGACCGTATAGGTGTTTTTTCTTCTTCAATTTCGATGCTAACACCAGAAGCTTCTGCAATTTCATTAAGAACCGACGCGATACCACCACGTGTTGCATCTCGAATGAATTTTATAGTTTCGCAATTATCAAGAACACCACCAATTAAACCATTAAGCGAAGCACAATCACTTTCTATAACTGTCGACAATGCCATATCGTCTCTCGCGGCAAGGATGGTCGCACCGTGGTCACCCAATAATCCGTTTACAATAACAACATCACCAGGTTCAGCAGAGCTTGCCGAGAGATTTAACCCCGTGCGAATAACCCCGACCCCGGCGGTGTTTATAAATAGTTTGTCACAGCAGCCTTTGTTAACAACCTTGGTATCACCCGTGACAATCTGCACACCTGCAGTCTCGGCTTCAAGCGCCATTGAACGCGCAATAGAGCGCAGAAGATCAATCTCAACGCCTTCCTCAATAATCATTGAACAGGTTAGGTATAGAGGGTTTGCCCCGCCCACGGCTAAATCGTTGACAGTGCCGCAAACGGCTAACTTACCAATATTACCACCAGGGAAAAACAACGGATCGACGACATATGAATCCGTTGTCAAAGCCAATTGGTCACCATGGATTGCCAAATCTTTCATTTTAAACCTGGCTTGATCCTCTAGAGACGCAAGCAGCGCATTATCAAATTCGGATACAAAAACATCATCAATTAAATCGCGCATGGCTTTTCCGCCACCACCGTGCGCCAGGTTAACTTTGTCAACACGAATTTTCCCGCGTGGTCTAGGGCTTTGATTATTAGTGATATTGGAATGTTTATTCATACCTCTTCCAATTCTCTCAGGCGGTCCGGATCACCAAATTGATAGTACGCAGCACAAGCCCCTTCAGATGACACCATCAAGGCACCCAATGGCATTTCAGGGGTACAAGCTTTCCCAAAAACTTTGCACTCAAATGGTTTTATGACACCCTTCAGCACTTCACCGCACTGGCACGATTTAGGATCCGCAATTTTTATGTTAGGAACAGAAAATTTTCGTTCTGCATCAAAATCGGCATATTCTTCCCTCATTCGTACACCAGAGTGATCAATTGAACCAAGACCACGCCACTCAAAAAATTCGCGCAATT
Organism: Hyphomicrobiaceae bacterium; assembly: GCA_021775775.1. Taxonomy (GTDB): domain Bacteria; phylum Pseudomonadota; class Alphaproteobacteria; order Rhizobiales; family HXMU1428-3; genus HXMU1428-3. The sequence goes on along the minus strand of JAJFHF010000047.1, from coordinate 17,027 downwards.
CAAACACCTTTGACACCGCATTAAGCGCTTCGTCATTGCCTTCGTCCGGCACAATACGAACATACTGGTTTTCAATTTCAGAACGCCCTTCATCAATCTGTTTTAGGACCATCCAAACAGAGTGCAAAACATCAAGTGGTTCAAAACCAGCAACAACCAAAGGTCTCTTATAATGGTTGGCAATGAACTCGTAAGGCTTCGTTCCAATGACCATGCTCACATGTCCTGGACCTAAAAAACCATCAATCTTCATATCTGGAGAATCAAGGATTGCTTTCACAGTAGGAATGATCGTTATGTGATTGCAAAAAAGAGAGAAGTTCTTGATACCATCTGCTTGTGCTCGCAACACAGTGAGTGCAGTGCTTGGCATTGTTGTTTCAAAACCCAATCCGAAAAAGACCACTTCTTTGTCGCGGTTGTCTCGAGCTAGGTCTAATGCATCAAGCGGCGAATATACCATTCGCACATCAGCACCATCCGCCTTTGCCTGCAGCAAACTCTTTTTCGACCCCGGCACCCTCATCGCGTCGCCAAACGTGGTGAAGATCATATTTGGTTGTTCTGCGAGCGCCACACAATCATCAACCCGCCCCATAGGCAAAACACAAACCGGACACCCCGGCCCATGCACAAGTTCAATTTCTTTGGGCAACATGCCTTCAATTCCATATCTGAAAATGGAATGAGTATGCCCCCCGCAAACCTCCATAATTGCAAGTGGACGTTTTTTGCATATGTCTATTTTTTCGACCAACTCATTAATCTCTTTTAAAAGGGTCCGTGCTTTTTCCGGATCACGAAATTCATCTACATATTTCATTCGCTTTCTCCTGTTTTATTAAGACCGCCTCTATCATCAGCGAGCAATGTGTGGACCAAATCCCACAAAATATGATACGTCGCCACATGACATTCCTGAATGCGGTGAATGCTGTCGCATTCGACAACCAAACATTGATCAAGACCAGCTTTTGCCATTTCGCCGCCGCTCATACCAGCCAAACCAATGGTTGAGAGACCCATTTCTTTGGCTTTTTCAAATGCCCGCATTAAATTTGCCGAATTACCGCTCGTTGACATCCCGATCAAACAATCACCGGCACGGCCTTGGGCAATAATCTGACGCACGTAAACATGATCATACCCAACATCATTACTAACAGCAGTCATCATGGCCACATCAGTGGTTAAATTAACCGCGGTAAGGGCCGGTCTTCCTGTTGTCACAGGGTGCAAAAATTCAACGGCGACATGAGCTGCATCACAGCTTGAACCACCATTACCCATTGTAAACAATCGCCCGTTTTCTCGGTACATATTTGCAATGGTGCGAGCTGCCATAACAATGGTTTCATTGTTTTTTTCAAAATATGTTTCAAACACTGTGACGTGGTTGGCCGCTTTCTGGCGTATTGATGAACTCAGCGCTTCCCTCATACCAGCTTCGTCCTGCGGCTTCCCATGCAAGAACGGATAGAGATCTGATAGTTGATCTTTGTTAGACATAACTACATTTGTCCTGACGCGCGCATAGCTGCAATTTCCTCTTGAGCCTCACCAAGTTCTTCTAAAACTTTTAATGTTAAAGCAGCTTCCTCTTCATTGATCCGGCTCATAGCAAACCCCACATGGACAAGCACCCAATCACCGATACAGTCATTAAGCCTATGATCATCATTCACGACACAAGCCATATTGATTTCTCTATGGACGCCGCTCACATCAACCATTGCCAGTTTTCGGGCTTCATCAGTGATTTCAATAATCTGTCCAGGGATACCAAGGCACATATTATGCACTCCTATTCTGTATTAATTTTGCCGCTGCAATAACAACCTGCCCGAGTGCTAAACCACCATCATTTGAAGGAACTGTAGAATGAGTGAGCACTTCAAGACCCTGGTTCCTCAAGCCTTTTTGAACAAGTCCAAGCAATGTCGCATTTTGAAAACAACCACCAGTAAGCACCACCTGGGAAACATCATGACCATCCATCGAGCAAGTCTTTATATTCCGAGAAATCATATCGATTATGATGCGGGCCATCCCATTGTGAAATCTTGCCGCAATGACAGGTAGGGGTGTTTTTAAAATTAGATCACCAAATAAGGCCTGCCACATTGCTAAAGGTTCAATATAAGGAAGCCCGTTTAATTGTAGAGTTGGAATTGCAAATGGATATGCCGCTTCCTCGCCTGTCGCATTTAACACATCTTCATCAATCGCAGCTTCAAGCAATGTAGCCCCTTGCCCCTCAAAAGCCGCGCTATCAAAACAAAGTCCCGTGGCGGCCGCCACCGCATCAAACAAACGCCCACACGAACTTGCAAGAGGTACATTTGTATTGTGCTTCAACATTTGATTGATGGTTTTAAGCGGTTTTGCCTCCAAAGACTTATAAAGATCAAGCTCATTGAAGTTCATCGCAAACCGATCCCAACCCATTTCTGCCATGAGATGTGCATAAACATTCCGCCAAGGCTCTTTGATGGCTTGAGCGCCGCCGATCATGGCAACCGGCTTGAAAGTTCCAAGGCGTTTATAGTCCTTGTAATCGGCAAGCATAAATTCGCCGCCCCAAATCTCACCATCGCCGCCAAATCCAAGGCCATCAAGTGCCACCCCCAATACGGGTTTTGCACTGAGAGAAACATTATTTTCAGCTAGACATGAGGCTATATGAGCATGGTGATGTTGAATAAGAGCAATTGGCAGGTCCTCTGAGTGAGCCCGTTCAACCGCAAGTTTCGTAGATAAATATTCAGGGTGCATATCGCCAGCAAGCATTTCTGGTGCATGTTGGTAAAGGTCTTGAAACAATTTAAGAGAGTTTTGATAGTCCTCATAAGTGTCAGCATCTTCAAGATCACCTTGATGCTGAGATAAGATTGCAGCACCGGCTGTTAAGAGGCAAAATGTTGATTTCAGCTCGCCGCCATAGGCGAGGAGATCGGGCGTCGTTTCAAATCCTTCCGGCAATTTGATCGCCCCCGGTGCGTAGCCTCTCGAGCGGCGCATAATCCGTGCCCGGCCACACATAACTCTCACAACAGAATCATCAACGCGATTAACAATGTCCCGGTCGTGGAACAGGGCATAATCTGCGATGCCTTTCAATTTTTCAGAAACCTCCTCATTACTTGTAACTTGAGGAGCGTCTGAAAGGTTTGCGCTTGTCATCACAACTGGCCGCGTCATGCGTCGCAAAATCAAAACGTGCATCGGTGTGTAGGGCAACATAAATCCAAGAGTGTTGAGCCCCGGAGCCAATTCATCAGGAAGTGAATTTTCGCCATTGCTTTTCAACAAAACAATGGGAGCCTCAGGACTTTTCAAAAGTTGCTCTTCCTGCTCGCTAACAACCGAATATTGTCTGATAATATCAAGATCACGCGCCATCAAAGCAAATGGCTTTGCAGCTCTTTGTTTTCGTTTTCGAAGTTTTTTAATAACACTAGAATTGGTTGCATCGCAGGCAAGATGAAAACCACCAACACCTCGTATGGCAACGATTTCTCCCTTCTGCAACAAACTACAAACAGCATCAACATCATCAAGCATCGAGTGCATATCATAAGTTACGATGCCTTCATTGAGATGAACAAGCGAAGCCTTCGGACCACAAACATGACACGCAATCGGTTGGGCATGAAACCGGCGATCATCCACATCAGAAAATTCAGTTCTGCAATCATCACAAAGATCAAACCTAGCCATACTGGTATTTGACCGATCATAAGGCGCTTTTTTTACAATTGAAAATCTTGGCCCGCAATATGTGCAATTTGTAAATGGATAACGAAACCTTCTCTCAAAAGGACTGAGAGTCTCATCAAGACAAGCGCTACAAAGGGCGGCATCTGCGGTTATATGCGGGCTTTTGTAGCCATCGCTGCTTTGCGTAATTTCAAATGATTTGCGCTGTATGTTTTCGTCTAAATCAAGACACTCAATTTGATCAATGCGGGAAAGGGGGGGGATTTCTAGTTTAAGTTTCTTTAAAAACTGGTCGATATCCGCCTGATACCCAGCCGCTTTAATCATCACGCCTGACGCGTCGTTATAAACTTCGCCCCGCAAATTACAGCCAGAGGCCAATCGCCAAACATATGGCCGAAAACCAACCCCTTGCACAATCCCGCAGACAGCTATTCTAACTGTCTTTTGTAAATTAGAGCGGGCGGCAAGGGCAGTTGTCATTTTTCCAACTCCCACAATAATATTCGATTGTTACCAGAATCAGCAATAATAAGAGTTTGATCACATCCACTAATCCAATAGGGCCAGCAAAGACTATCTCGCACAGGCATTTGCCAACGATTATCACCTTTCGAGTGAAAATCAGGCTGGCCGCTCAGCATAGTTGCAGGGGCATCGGCGCCAATTTTTTTAGAGGCCATAGCAACAAGCCTCGAATTTGCAGTATCAGCAATAACCAAGATATCATCTATAACCGCCATGCCATATGGCATGTTCAGGGCCTGAGCCGTAGGAAGATAGTTGGCGCGGTTATGCTCAAGAGAAACACTGTCTTTTTGTCCAAGAACATAATCACAAGCGACCCCAGATCCAGTTGGCCAGTCATCCCAAACCATTATGCGATTATTGCCAGCATCAGAAACAAGCAATTTCCCACCTGTTGTTACAACCGAATGTGGCCACCGCATTCCAAGAGAACCAGCATCTAAACCTGCATTTTCATCCCGTGTTGATAGATTTTTCTGCCCCAACACCAAATCCGCTGGCGCTCCATTTTGTTTTGGTATTCCATTCCAGATCAGCACTCGCCGATTGCCTGTATCAGCCACAACTAAATTTCCATTGAGTATCGCCACACCATATGACCAATTCAGCGTGTCTGGCCCAACCTCACCACCTCGGTTGGCAAACACATCACAGAACCCTTTTTGGCCCAAAACAATATCCGCTGGTTGATTCTCCTCTGTAGGAAGTTGGTTCCATATGAGAACCCGGTGGTTCCATGCATCAGCAACGGCAAGCACTGTTCCATCGGTCGCTAAACCTGTCGGCACATTAAGAGTATGCGCTTGTGCGTCGCCTTTTCCATTTCGCCCTTCTTTTGTTGCAGTGGTTTGGCCAATGACAAAGTCGCAAGGCGCGTTGTCAATTGCCGGGCGTTTATTCCAAACCATCAATCGATGATGCCCCGTATCACAGGCAATTAACGGACCATCTTTGCCCGCAAGCACGGCACCACGCGGACCAAACAATGTGTTACGAGATGGAGATATTGGTTCTGCAAGTAACAGCGCTGCATTTTGACCGCCCAATATAGTACTTGGACCACTTGCTAATAACAGCGGCTGAGCAAGAGCGCAATTATCATCCGGTTTAATTAAATCACGATTAAAGGCAAGAGATACTTTCATAATGAACACCGTGGAGAACTCATCGTGCCAACCTCACTTCGACTTCATTGTCGATAATCCTGACCGCGTGAGTTTGCAATTGAACTTCAGGCGCTGTTAGACATTCACCAGATTGCAAATCATACTGAAAGCCATGATGAGGACATGTTAAAATCCCATCCATTATTTCACCAGCGTCAAGCGGCAAATTTAGATGAGCGCAAGCATTTTGAAAACAGCTTACAACGCCCTCATTGCGACTAAGCAAAACATTTTCCCCGTCAACAGTCAGGGGTAAGACACCCCCCTCAGGAATGCGACTAAGCGCGCCAGCCTTGATCCAACCACCGGTTTGATTTGCAGCAAAAGGGGAAACAAATTGAACACTGCCTGGTCTAGGATTGATCGCGGCAAGACCTTTGATTTGTTCAATTTTGGTAATCTCAGGACAGTGGTCTTCAATTGCTTTTTTAACACCGGCTTGGAAAGTTAACATTGAGGCAGGGCAACCATCACATGCCCCTATAAAACGAACATCAACATGATCCGGAGGGTGAACTGCGACCAACTCAACATTCCCACCATGAGAGGCAAGCATAGGTCTGACAGAATCCAAGGCTTCTTCCACACGCTCATGCAAAGATGGTTTTATCAAACTCAAATGACGGAGCACGGCATAAACAACTTCATCACCAACAGCCCCCTTCAAAGCATCCATTGCTGAAGGGTCAGTTTTAAGGCTAGCGATTAATCTTCGTATTGCTTCCTTATGCAAATCATCAATTGATTGTCGATAAGCTTTGACAGCGGCAAACTGAGTTTCATCCCACTGCTCGAATATGGCCTCAAACTGACCTATTTCGTTTAACAGTTCCTCAAGGGAAACTTCATCTAAGGCTGCTTGCTCTGCCATACTCATTTTGAATCTCGATTTATGCAAATTTCAAATTTTTAAACAACAAGGGCTGTAGCACCCCCCCGACAAACCCAGCGATTGATGCTGAGAGCAACAAAGACATCTCTGTGTACTGCGTAAGGGCTATTAATAGCGCCGCCGTAATAAATGCACCAATTGCTGCTTGCCGAACAAACCCCCAAAAATTTTGAAAAAGACGCCCCTGCAATAAAAGTATCATCGAATTTTTTGCCATATCCCACATACTAATCAACTCCCTCAATTCACATTAAATATAAAACACTAAGACCAATGACGAGACCGGAAATGCCAGCAACGGGGCCATAAAACCCACCCATTATGGCTGCAAGCTCAGCCCCTAAATGTTTAGCTCCAACCAAAATGCCGCCCACGATGCCGCCAATAATTGAGGCAACGACCCCGGCAACAAATGCGATAATTATTGCTGTAGATGTCATGTTATTATTGTCTCCCTTTATAAAATTCACAATTTAGCTACATCAAGTAACGTTGCTTCCGTTTAGTTTTGTTGAGTTTCCATTTAACTCATTCTTGATATCCTCAATAACGCCAGTGACAATTTCTGCATTTCCAGCTCCATTATTCGATAAGAATACTGAGCGAGCTTCTTCGTATAGCTCAAGGGCTGTGGCACAATTTTCAGAATTGCCTGAGCCAGGATTTTCCAGGTCATCAGGTAAATTCAAAAGGCAATTCGCTTTATTTGAAATTGTGTTGGCATACTCCAATGGGGATGACTCTAAGGTGCGAACCTTTAGGGCCTCATCATAGGCATCCAGGGCACGCAAATTATTCTCAACCGCATGACTTGAGGAAGAATATTGCAAAGCGTTACCAAGGTTGTTTTGCAACATTGCATATTCAATAGGGTCATCAATGAGATCGACAACCTTCAATCCTTCTTCAAAAGATTGAACCGCCAAAGCTTCGCGCATTTTTGCGCGCTGATCAGTAAACGGAATCGATAGAAACGCAGTTGCTAAATTATTCTGTAAAATCGCAAATTCTTTTGGATATTTTTCTTTGTTAAAAGTGCGCAATGAACGTTGATACGCTGAAATAGCATCCGTGATGAGCGCTTTATTTAAAGAAGCGAGGGATTGGATTACCAACCCAAGATTCATTTCAACTTCAGCATTTTCTTCGTCAGTCCCATGATCTTTAAAGACAGCGCGAGCCGTTTCATAACAATCTCTAGACCGCTCAAGATACTCAGACGTTTCTCCAGGAATTGCCTGAAGACATGTAGCCATACGCGCTTGAATGCGCGCATGCAGTAAAAACTGTTCAGGGGGGCATAAAGAGAGGGCATATTCATATAGATCAATAGCACTCAAAAGCTGATTTGGAGACTTTGGCTTGGCTTGAATACCAAGCGCGATTTCCATCAACATTTCAGCTTTTTCAGCTTGGGTCGCATCCGAATTCTCGACTGCTTTAATCGCAGCTCGGACCTCTTCTTCAACGCGGCTACCCATCAGCCATAACCTCCCTGACGCACTTTGTTGCTTTTCATCCTCGCAACTAAAAAGTGAATTACGAAGAAACAACCCGTAAAAAAGGGTAGCAAGCCTGAGATAATTTGTCTAGTTATTTATCTATATGTAAACTTAGTTTGCTATTCTGGAGGGCTTTGAACGCGAAGTGATGACATCTCTTGATCCCACTCAACAACGAATTCAATATTTGCGTCATCTGGAAACCCGTGATCTCGAAAAAAATCCATTGCATTTATTATTCTGTCACCGGCACTGTTCTTGAGCTTCAACAAATACCCACCAGACGCCGCATTTCGAACGGGCATAATAAAAAAATCATCATTTTTACTAAGGAGAATAATCGTCTCTAGACCAGAAAAATACTGATCATAAAGTTCACTTGAAAGGTAAAGGCTACCCCTCTTTAGATGCACAGATTTATGAGTAATTTCTCGATCAACCGACATTGTAATTCTCTATTCGTTTTCCAATTTTCCCAACAACAACCTCGACAGCTTGAAGTGCCTCTGGCGACATCTCCAATCCAAGATCCAGTGACTTAGCCTCTATCAAAAACACCTGCACATCATTGGGAAATTCGTCTTTAAAAATCTGCCGGCCAGCATATAAAGCGTGATCCCACCTGAAATCATGAAGGTTATAACTATCAGGGGGCTTGCCCTCCAGTTCACACCCAGGCACCTCAAAAATAGCACCAGGCTCAGACCCAGTTTGACTGGCATCAATAATGATAAGAGTTTTTGACCCACGGGCACCAAACATGACAGACATGCCATCAGTACCGGCATCAAATATTTGCACATTTTTGCTGTCAAGTTTTGGGAATTTGTCAATCAATTGTCGCGCCACAAGCACGCCGACACCGTCGTCACAGCGATTTAGATTTCCACATCCAATGATCGTTAACATAATGATCCGTTAAATCCGCCATAACCGGCAAGACCATTCGGCCTCAACCGGCACATCAAGCTCTGGCAACTCACAATATCGCCTATGCACAAGGTAGTACATACAAGTCTCACACGCCTGCTCTAGGCCCTCATGAGAAACGGGGTCCAGTGTAAATCCACCCACGACCAACCTTTCTTTTAAAGATCCGTCGCCATTCTGCAATTGGTATATAATCTCTTGAATTTGCGTCTGATCATCAGCACGAGGAAACACATCAGTTTGCAGGCCATTTTTCAGAAGGTCTTCCGCCTCAGCGCGAATAGCATCATCCGACATAGCTTACTCCTTGAAATAATTCCTAACAAATTAGATCTTCCACAATCGGCACCACCAATCAGGTTCGACAGGCAAAGCCAATTCTGGGAGATCACACCATTCTCTATGCACCAAAAAATAAATACACTCCTGACATCTCATTTCATCTGGTCCATAAGGCTTATCTGTAAATCCTCCTATAACCAAACGCCCCTTCAAATCATCCTCATCCAATTCCCTCAATTGATCCAAAATTTTCGCAAACTCAACTGCACTTTCGGGAAATGGCTCAGTTTGAGTGACAAGACCATCGGCCAGCATTGCCCTAATTTGTTGAAGCACCGAATCTGTATTTTTTCCTTGAAATCCACCCATGCCTAATGTCCTTTTTTTTCATAATATGGGGTGCATCACACACACGTAAAACACCCCATATTTTAATCTATTCACCCCAGATACCAGGGCTAAAGACGATTAAGCAGTTCGGAAACGAGAAAGTTCTTTACCGGTTTTCGCATCATGTGCATGGACAGTGCATACAAGACAAGAATCATATGACCTGCAAACATGCCCGACTTCAACCGGATCACTCGCATCCGCAATTGGCGTTCCAATTAGAGCTTCTTCAATAGGCCCGCGTGCCCCCTCATCAGAGCGCGGCCCAACGTTCCATGTGGTCGGTGCAATAATCTGATAATTTTTGATCTTACCATTTTCAACATCGATCCAATGACACAAGGCACCACGTATTGCTTCTGTCGCGCCCCAACCCCGGCCATCTTTCTCGGTCGGTTTGATATACCAAGGGTCGTTCAAACGGAATTCCCGTAATATACGCTCCATCTCGCGGTAGATTTTTACACCTTCATGCATACGTGCAAAATGACGAAGCATGACACTAGCACCACCCATTTTTTTATACATATCCAGAACCAATGGATCAGAATGTTGCCAAGACTCTCCATGAGTACCACCAGCAATAAGTTGGCGTGAGAGAGGGCCAGCTTCAAGGCGTCCATTTTCATCATGGAGCACAGCCGTTGACCAAGAATATTTTCCATCATGGTCCATATCATTTTTCTGAATAGGAACTGTTGTTCTATCAAATGGGTGGGCACCGCTACCTTCATCATACCAGGCATGCGAGATATCTTCACGGGTATGCATTTGGTCCATAAGTTTGTGCGTATCAGTTGCACCATCATACACACCGCTCTTCATTATCAAAGCGCCATTGCGGCCCTCAATTGTTGGCTTGTTGTATTTATCTTCATGTGGCAGGTACCCCCATGAAACAAATTTTTCAACGCCCTTACCATATTTATCAAGACCAATATCCAAGGCCATACGCCAATAAAGACCTAAATCTGAATTTGCATGTTCAGGCTTTTCATCGAGCCAAGCCATAAAGTCATCATAGGACTTGATTTGTTCATAGCGCTCAAGTGAACAACCAAGCCACATTGGCTCCATCCAATTTTGCTTGAAGTGCTCCAAGATTGACCATGCCCTCGTGACATCAGTGAGTGTCGGCGCACACATGACACCGCCCGGCACCATATAGCTTGAGTGGGGCCATTGACCGCCCAGCAGAGCATAAATTTCAACGGGTCTACCGGAAATAGTCACACCAAGTTCATAATTTGTCCCTGTAAACGGAGCCCAACGTTTTACCGCCTCTTCATAATAACTACTATTTTGATAATTTTTATTCACCATATCGATCATAAACAGACCATAGTGGTGACGAGGCAAGCTCTGCAAACTTTCAGCCAACTGCCCCATATTTCGAGCTAAAATCGCATTCCGAGGCACTTCCGTACCCCATGCTGTATCAAGAGCCCAAGCGGCACATGTTAAATGAGAAGCACCGCAAATTCCGCAAGCGCGCGGTGTCACAACCAAACCAGCTTGAGGGTCCTTATCTTTTAAAATCACTTCGAACCCACGAAACAATTCGGCACTGGTCCATGCGTTAACGACAACACCGTCAGAAATATCCACACGGACATCAAGATCACCTTCAACGCGCCCAACTGGCGATATATCAAGTGTTTTTACTGCAGCATCCATAACTTTAATCCTTCCTCGAAAAAACTCTTAAATCCAATTAAACGACAAACATGTCTTCCTCTGCCCATTGCGGTGAAGCGGCTTTGGCGGCGCCTGTTAGCTTGACATACCCTGTCTTATCAACACCAGTTGGTAGGTCTTTAGGAACACCCATAACCGTTTGGGTTTTAAAGAGTGTGCCAGGTTCTAGATCGAAAAATGGAAACTCTGGTTCAGTACAGCCAAGACATGGCATGCCCGCCCTTGTTTTTGAGGATTGACGGTTCCATAAAATTCGATTGCACGGACTATGTGTCATCGGCCCGCGGCACCCAAGATCATAGAACAAACACCCCTTTCGTTGCCCAAACTCTGTTGCTGAAACTTTATATGCAAAATGCATATTCCGCGTGCAACCTGTCTGAGTAAAACTAGAAAAGAATGTTTTGGGACGTTGGAATTCATCCAACGTTAGATCACCTGCCCGGCCCGATGCGACAGCAACCAGAATCTGCGTCACCCAATCAGGATGACAGGGGCAACCTGGAATATTGATAACAGGCAAGCCCGATTTGGCAGCAAAGTCAGTACCAAGAAAACCACCATGCTCACGTTTTAAAAATTGCATGCCTTTTGAAGCTGAAGGGTTTGGTGCCATTGCTGGGATGCCGCCATATGTGGCGCAATCCCCAAGGGCCACGACAAATTGAGCGACATCAGATAACTCTCGAACCCAGTCCTTCATCGGACGCCCGGCAAAACGGTTCCACTCTCCAGTACCGTCCGGCGCATTAACAACACTTCCTTCAAAAACAAAAATATCTAAGGGCGTCGCTCCTGAAATACATGATTGCAAAAGACCTTTTAGATTGTCCCCAAGCTCCATACCAAGTGACGGATGCCACAAAATATTTATGCCAAAATCGGTAACAAGATCGCAAGCACTTGGTTCCTCGGCATTCAAAAAAGACATTGTATTACCTGAACAAGCACCGCCTTGTAGCCATAAAAGATTTGCCATATCTACCTCCCAATAAAGTAAGTGATGAAAATCACGAATTAATTATTAACAAACAGTAAAGCAAGCCGCATGCCATCATAGATAGAAAGTTTTTATGTTTATATTCAATTGATTGCAGCTTTAAGGAGAGGAGTCAGCAGCGTATGTGGTGAGATTGCAAACTTACTTTATTGCAAACCTGCAAACAAAGTTAGCTATCTTTCATCCCTGGCGATTACCACATTTAGGACATTCGACTTCGAGGAGATACCCAAACCAAATCCCCTTACAGCAACTACACCAATGGCCCGATTGTTGCTCTTTCGCAGCGCCAAGGGAATCCGCCATTTTGCCAGTTCCAAGATTCTTAAATTTTGCAGTGCTTGAGGCAGGAGACACACGAGAGTAAGGAAAGCCGAGCAAGTCGCCAATATCTCTCAACTCTTTTTTCTTATCTTCATTTTCGGTCATAGCAACCTCATACGATATGCTGAATTTCATAGCGTTTAATCTTATTTGCTAAACCAACCCTTGACAATCCCAGTTCACGAGCGACCTCGCTTTGGTTCCAACGATGACGAGCAAGAGCATCAACTACCAACATTTTTTCAAGGGACTCAACCTTCTGCTTCAAGGTTTTCCCTTCAATTGCCAAGCTAGCAGCACTCTCTGGCGGGGGCTTCTTTGGAGTTATCGCTAAAATTTCTGGCGACAAATGACGAGCAGTAAGATATTCGCCGTCCCTTGCAAGAGCCACCATACGTCTCACTTCATTTTCAAGTTCTCGTACATTTCCAGGAAATTGATAATGAATAAGTCGCTCTAAGACATCGTTTGAAATTCCAAGAACCTTAACCCCAGTAGACTCCGAATATTTTCTCATAAAAAATTCCGTGAGCACGGCAATATCATCGGTTCGCTCGCGCAAAGGGGGAACACTAAGCTCAAACCCTTTCAAGCGAAAATACAAATCACGACGAAACTCACCCCGTTCAACCATATCATCAAGCCGCTTATTTGAAGCCGCAATAATTCTAACATCACAAAAGCTTGCCCGGTCACAGCCAAGTGGCTTGACCTCCCCCTCCTGCAAAAAACGCAACAAGCTCACCTGAAATGAACTTGAAACCTCCGAAATCTCATCAAGAAAAACCGTACCACCATCCGACGCACCAAACAAACCAAGACGCTCACTAATAGCTCCAGTAAATGCCCCTCGTTTATGACCAAATAGTTCAGATTGCAAAAGCTCGTCAGACATCCCTCCACAATTTTGTGTCAATAGCGGGCTTTGAGTGCGGTTACTATTAAAATGAATTGCACGGGCAAGAAGTTCTTTGCCTGTCCCCGTATCCCCCTGGATAAGAATTGGCAAATCAGTTGCTGCGGCTTGTTTTGCGAGACCACAAAGCTCAGACATCGATTCAGAAATGTAAACCAACTTTTCAAAATTACTGCTTTCTCGAACAAACTGCCCCATTGGCTTAGTATCAAACAGAGGGGATTCATCATTGAGTTTTAGCTCTCGAGATATCATTCTATGTCTACGAGCAAGTTCTCGAGCTTCAAGTGCCCGCTTCACAACAAGACCGATTTGTTCGACATCAAGTGGTTTTCGAATAAATTGATAAATGGCAGCTAATTCTGCGGCTTCATGTTTCCAGACGACATCGTCATTTTCACCCTTCACCAACAATCGCATGGCATTAGGACAAGAAACACGGCATTGACGCAAAATATTCAGTGCGTCTTCACCCTCAATTTGAGTTTCACTAATAACCAAATCAATATTAGCATCCTCAATGAGCGTAAGCGCTTTTTTTACTGTAAGTGCTACGATCACTCGATAGCCCAAATCATCAGTAAGGAGAGCATTGACGCCAGACCATTCGACTTCGTCTTCAATAGCCAGCAAGACGGTGCTAACTTGTGTCATGCAAATGAAACCTTCTTATCAAACTGTATATATACTTATCAGTATGCGGGTAGGTCTGCAAGAGTAAGTCTAAGATAAAAAATATGTTTGACCTATTGGTTTATCTTGTGGCCAGTCCTGCAATCAATAATCTGAAGGACTCTAAAATTCAAATAAATAGTCAGCCCAATCTCTAACAGCAGAATTTTGTCAAAACACAGAGATAAATTCGACAAGTTAAAAAACACAAACTCCACTCTCAAAACCAATAGTTTCAATTCCCCTCTCCCTACCCATCCTCAAAAATCGCAATCAAAGCATTTTATTCATCCAGATACCTAGATAGTTACAATTTTAACTAAATTAAATTTCGAGTTTAAATCAAAAAAAACAAATCTTTGATACTCTACATGCATGACAATCTAGTTAGACAGTTGGGTAGCAAAATGAAACAATTTTTAAGGTTTAGTAAGAACAATTTCCATTCTCTATTCACATCTCTATTCTTTCTTATTTTGATGTTTGGTGGGCCCATCTCCTCTGCAAAAGCAGATCGTTTATTAATAGGAGGGACTGGCGCCAGCACCGGCGTGATGAAACTACTTGCCACTGCCTATATGAAAAAAAGACCTGACCAAAGAATAGTTGTTCTTCGCAGTCTAGGGTCTCGGGGGGGAATTAAAGCACTAACAGATATGAAGATAGATCTAGCTTTGAGCTCTCGTCCCTTAAAAGAGCATGAAAAAAAGAATAATTTTAAAATTTTAAAATATGCGGCTTCACCACTGGTTTTAGTCACAAGAAAAGACAATGAGGTCTGCAGCACAACAACAGGTGAGTTGATTAAACTTTATTCTGGTCAAAGTAAAAAATGGAAAACGGGACAACCAGTTCGCGTTATCAGACGCCCTATAGCTGAGTCAGATATAAAAATATTACAATCCATATCAAGCAAAATGAAATCAACACTTTCTATCGTTATGCAGCTTAGCCATTTACCTTTAGCGTTTAATGACCAAGAAAATGCAGATATGATTGAACGTCTACCCGGTTCACTGGGGGCAATTTCATTAGCTCAACTCAAAAGTGAAAATCGTGTTTTAAAAACAATCTCTCTAAATGGAACAGTTGCCAATCTTGAGAATTTAAAAAATGGAAGCTACCCTTATTATAAAAACTTTTATTTTATTTCTCCTGAGCAACAGTCTCCCGCATTGAAGTCATTTCTTGATTTTGTATTTTCCCAACAAGGGCGCACAATATTAATAGAAAACGGTCACCTTCTATTCAATGAAAAAGTGGTCTAGATGACCCACAGCATTGACACTAAATATTGGAAAGTCATAAATATTTTAATCGCTTCTATTCTTGCAGCGGCTGTTTGTGCCATCCCGATTAGCTATTACATAAACATATCTACCAAGTTCAGCAGTGAAATAATGTCCTCCCTTAAACACGGGAGATATCAACTAGAACAAATTGTAAATAAAAACCCCGAATTCTGGCAATATGAAATCGATCGCATGGAAGGAATATTGCTAAATTTGCAATCAAATCCAGAAAGTTCAGTCTGGACAGTCAAGGGTAACAATTCAAAAACTTTACTTGAGGTCAACCCTTATAGACTAAACATTAGCTGGCCAAGCATTGTAAAAAATATATCCGTATCTGATAGTCACAGTCAGGTAGCCACGATTGAAGTTGAAATTTCAATTTTGCATGAGATCATCATCATAAGCGCGCTATCAACATTCAGTATTATAGCAGGATTAATTGCATATTTTGGCATAGTACTAATTCCCTTAAGGGCCATTGAAAAATTATGGAACCAAATGGCCTACCAAGCTCAGCATGATGAATTAACAGATCTGGCCAATCGAAATTATTTCCATGAGGTCTTGACTAAAAAATTAGTCAAGCACAAAAACAAGAAAACGCAAGTTGCTGTTCTGGCCATCGACCTTGATCATTTCAAAGATGTAAATGATACACTAGGCCATGCCGCTGGTGATCAATTGCTGAAAAAAGTTGTAATAGATTTCCAAACGATAATTGGCAAATCCAAAATGCTCGCCCGCCTAGGAGGCGATGAATTTTCCGTAATTTTGACAGGGCGAAACCTTACTGACCATGCATCTATGATAGCAGATAAGATCATTGATAAACTGTCTTTACCATATGAGATTGATGGAACATACGTCCACATTGGAGCGAGTTTAGGCATCGCAATTACCCAAGATGATAATATCGACGCAAATGAATTATTAAAAAGAGCTGACATAGCTTTATATGAAGCTAAGAATGATGGACGAAATACGTTCCGCATATTCCATCAGACAATGAACAAGCTATTAATCAAGAGAAAAAACCTTGAGGAAAAATTGAGGATAGCAATTGAAAATGATGATTTCCAACTTCATTTCCAACCTCAATTTAAGTTAGGCAGTCAAGAAGTCATTGGGGTTGAGGCATTAATCCGTTGGCAACATATAGAAGATGGGTTTATCTCTCCATCAAATTTTATACCCGTTGCTGAAAAGGCTGGATTGATAGTTGATATTGATAAATGGGTTTTAATAAATGCCTGCAAGCAAGCAGATAAATGGAATGATTTACGCGTCGCTGTAAATATTTCTCCAATGCATTTTCATAACGGAAATCTTCTGAAGCATGTCAGCTTTGCTCTAGAGCAGTCTGGCTTACCAGCAAACCGATTAGAGTTAGAGATTACCGAAGGCGTCTTGATGCATGAAACGGATAAAACAATTGAAATTTTGAATGCATTAAAGGACCTTGGTGTTCACATCGCCATGGATGATTTTGGCACGGGGTATTCCAGCCTTAGTTATCTTCAGCGGTTCCCTTTTGATAAAATCAAAATTGATCGATCGTTTATATCTAATCTTACAGATGAAAAACCGGAGGCTCAGGCAATTGTCAAAGCCATAATCAGCATGAGCCATGCCCTGAAAATGCGTGTGAATGCAGAAGGTGTTGAAACAATTTATCAAGCCAACTTTCTTTCCTCAATTGATTGCGAAGAAGT
>JAJFHF010000046.1 GCA_021775775.1 Hyphomicrobiaceae bacterium | reverse complement strand
GACATAACGACGGAGCCGACAGTGAAAGCGGCGAGTAATATCAGTCTCAACTTTGTCTGTTTGCTTTGCTTCATGTGAGCGCTTTGATCCCATAGTTATAACGTTTGTTCATTTTTCTTTTCTTTTGCGGTTGTGGGTTTTGATTTCTTTTAATGTATTCACTGGGGCAAAATCATCTGTCAAGGCGGGTTGGTTCGTGTCGTAGCTAAGGGAGAGCCCGCGTGTTTTGATCAGTTCTGGTAAGGGGTATCTGAACTGGTGTTTGTTTTGCAGAGCCTTGGCCTTGTTTAAAAGATTTGATTTTTCTTTTGCTTTCCCATCATAGGCAATGGCCACTATGTTGCCGCCAGCTTTGTAGATATCAACCTGCTCGAAGACCGCTGTTAGCGTTGCGATGGTGCGATCATAAAGCATGGTACTGGGCTCAATGTTTTGGACAAGCACACCGCCTGGCTTTAAGCGTTTTTTGGTCAGTTGGAAAAACTCTTTGGTCATCAGGTGAAAGGGAACAAACGGCCCGCGATAGGCATCTATAAAAATGATGTCATGTTTGGTTTTGGCTCGCAGAATATGAACGCGCCCATCCATAGTGGCGATTTTAAAGCGCGGGCCTTCTGTTAAATCATAATATTTTTTGGCCAGGTTGACGATTTGGGGATCAAGCTCTACGGCGGTGATACTGGCATTGGGCAATGCCTCATGTAAATACCAGCTGGTTGACCCACCGCCCATGCCGATCATCAAAAATGAACTTAAATTTTGAGGATAGGCCAGGCCAATGGTGAAGCTTTGGGTATAGTCGATGGGGAGCTGCGTTAAATCTTTTGGATTGCGACGGCTTTCAACATAGCGCTGGTTTTTATGCCCGAAAGCCAGGGTAATGAAGGGCGCTTGTTGATAGACAAAAATGGTGTTGTAGGGGCTCTCGATGGTCTCTAATAACCGCTCTGCGCGCGCTAGAGAGGCAAAAAATATTTGTATTGTAAAAACAAAGACGAAGAACAATCGGATCATAGAACCTTACTCATTGATTTTTGACTAGATATTGCCCCAAGAATTGAGGCTTTCTTTGGTCATATCACAGCCTTTATAAACCTTCATCCCCTCCCTTGATATATAAATTTACCTAGAGAAGACCCTCATCTATTTATTTAGTAGAAATCACCAATCCTTTAAAAAGAAAACTGAATTTTTAAAGACCCTATTGATATTCGAGGCTCTTCATGGGCATAGCTTCTTTGTTTTGTTGCGTGTGGAGGAAGGAAAAGGTGAGCTCTTATTCATTTAATGACAAAAATTTAATTTGTTGAATGCTGGAAATTATACTTTAATGCTCTTATAGTTATGCCATTCTTTGTGATTGTTTTTGGCTTTGTGATTGTTTTTTGGCTTGGTGATTGCTTTTTTGGGAGGAAATGATGATGCGCTGGTTCTCTATGGTCTTAGTGGCGGTTTTGGTTGCAGGGGCTCATTTGGTTTCCCCCTCCCTTTCTTATGCAAAGCGCGTGGCTTTGGTGATTGGCAACAATGCTTATAAGAACGTTTCGGTGTTAGAAAAAGCAGAAAATGATGCCCAAAGCATGGGCGATTCGCTGAAAGCACTTGGATTTTCAGTTATTTTACAAAAAAACCTTAACCGGCGCAGTTTTAACCAAAATTTACAACTATTCCTTTCTCAACTTAAAGCTGGGGATGAAGCTTTGCTGTTTTACGCCGGGCATGGTGTTGAAATTCAAGGACAGATCTATTTGCTGCCAACCGATATTCCTGATGCAACACCAGGGCAAGAATCTTTTGTGAAATCTGAAGCCATTGGGGTCAATAATGTCATTGATGAAATAGGACGGCGCAAAGTGCGGCTTTCAATGCTTATCCTTGATGCGTGCCGGAACAATCCTTTTAAAACAGCTGGCACCCGCAGCCTTGGCCGCACCCGCGGGCTTGGTACAATGTCTGAGCCGCCAGAGGGTACCTTTATTCTTTATTCGGCCGGCTTTGGCCAATCAGCTCTTGATCGTTTGAGCGATAGCGATCCACATCCAAATTCTGTTTTTACAAGATCGCTTTTGCCGATGATGCAAAAGCCTGGTTTGAAACTATCTGATGCGGCCAAACAATTGCGGCGCAATGTCATGAAGATGGCCTCGACTGTGAGCCACAAACAAATACCAGCCTATTATGATCAGGTTATTGGGGACTTTTATTTCACACCGCCGCCTGCTGGCGACTCGCAAGTTGTGCCTCCCCCACATGTCCTCACTCAACCACCGAAAAATCCACACGTTACTGGCACTTGCGGTATCTGGCCGCAAATTGCAACCTCGGCAACTTATGCGCAAGTTCAAGCTTTTTTGGCCGAATGTAAATCTGGCATTTATTCAACCCTGGCAAAAGCGCGGTTGAAAGAATTAAAACCAGCTGGCGGCGGTAAACTTGCCTTGTTGCCACCGGTGATTAAAAAGCCTATCTCTGGCGATGCAGCCGAGATTTTTAATAAAGCTTGGAATATCTATAACGGCAAAAATGGTGAGCGCCAGGACTATCATGAAGCCGTGCGGCTTTATCGAAAAGCGGCTGAGATGGGCCATAAAAGTGCGAAGGTCAATCTTGGTTATGCATATGAACAAGGCCATGGCTTAGAGATTAATTTTAACGAAGCGGCCCGGCTTTACCGTGAAGCAGCCGAGATGGGTGAAGCTCAAGGGATGACCAACCTTGGCTATATGTATGAGCAAGGCAACGGGGTGGAGAAAAGCCTTGAGCAAGCTTTTTATTGGTACAAAACAGCCGCTGAAGCTGGCAACTATAATGGTATGACAAATCTTGGATATATGTATGAGGTCGGCCGGGGCACGAAGAAAAACTATAAACAAGCCTTTAGCTGGTATAAAAAGGCAGCTGACGCTGGAACGGCGCGCGCGCAAAACAATCTGGCTTATTTGTATCTTTATGGAAACGGCACCAAACTTAGCAACAAAAAAGCGATGTCACTTTATCAAAAAGCGGCTGACCAAAACTTTGCCAATTCTCAATATATGATTGGCTATATGCACGAACTTGGCAAGGGCGTGCCGCGCAATGGTAAGAAAGCAGCACGATGGGTGATGAAATCACTGAAAGCGCGTCATGCATTTTCGATTAAAGAAATGACCACGAATGCCGCTGGTTGGTCTTTGTCATTTCGCAAAGAGTTGCAGCGCTTGATGAGCCAAGAGGGTTATTATGATGGCTCGATTGATGGCAAATTTGGTGCGGGCACTTTTTCTGCTGTTAGAGCGGTTGCAGGACAATAAACAAATGATATAGTGTCTTTAAAATTCTTTTGTTTATGGGTGGATGAGGGCTTGTTTCAAAAATCTTGGTTATACAAATGTTTATGGATTAACTTCTTTAAATTGTTTAACAGAACGCAAGTTGTTACCCTTTTCTTAGGGCTAGCGTTCCTTGGTGGTTGCGGAGCTGAAGAAGAGGCTAAGGCGCCCGAACCGATCCGGCATATCAAACATATGAAGCTTTCGGCCAAACCGGTGAATCAAAGCCGGGTTATATCTGGGGTGATTAGCCCGGTTGTAAAATCAAATGTAGCGTTTGAA
>JAJFHF010000045.1 GCA_021775775.1 Hyphomicrobiaceae bacterium | reverse complement strand
AGACGTCCATAGCTTGCTGCCATGAACAGGACAACGCATACCATCCGCTCCGATAACCGCTGGAATGTGAGTTATCGATACCATGACTATCGGGGGGGCAGACCTCGCCAGGTCTGTTGATTCGACGACGATGGAAACCATACTTTTCTATATTGCCGCCGCCGTTTCTCTCGTCAGCACAGTTGTCGTCATCACACGTAGCAATGCGTCCCATGCCCTCATCTATCTGATCGTCTCATTGCTTTCAATCGCAGTGATTTTTTACCTGATGGGTGCGCCTTTTGCGGCCGCCTTGGAAGTCGTCATTTACGCTGGCGCCATCATGGTGCTGTTCCTATTTGTCGTCATGATGCTCAACCTGGGTCAAAGTTCCATCGCCCAAGAAAGGCAGTGGATGGATCCCAAGGGTTGGATTGGACCAGGTATTCTTACTTTCGTACTACTTGTTGAGATGAGTTACCTCATTGCCGGTACGGGCATCCAGACCTCCGGCGTACCGGTTTCCCCCAAGCAAGTCGGCATCGCGCTTTACGGCCCCTATCTGCTCGCCGTCGAACTAGCGTCGATGCTCCTGTTGGCTGCTCTGGTCGGCGCTTACCACCTGGGCCGCCGTTACTTGCGAGCCCGTCGTGAGGAGGGTGACGCATGACCGGCATACCTATCCCGCTGGACCATGTACTGCTGCTGGCGGCGACCCTGTTCCTCATCGGCCTGACCGGCGTTCTGGTCAGGCGCAACGTCATATTCATGTTGATGTCGTTAGAGATCATGTTAAATGCCTGTGGTTTGGCCTTTGTCACGGCGGGTGCCCGATGGGCCGAAGCCGACGGCCAGATCATGTACATGCTGGTGCTTTCCCTGGCGGCCGCGGAGGCTGCATTGGCATTGGGCCTGATTCTGCAGTTAGAAAGGCGGTTTCGGAATCTGGACATTGACGCGGTCAGCGAGTTGCAGGGATGAGCAGCGCATACGCCAACATGACGTTACTGGGCTGGGTAGTCCTGTTGCCACTGCTGGGGTTTCTCATTCTGTTCCTCACCGAGGGCAGGTTGGGCAAAACGGTAGTGGCCTTGGTGGGCGCCGGCTCATTGGCACTGTCTGCGCTATTGGCTTTGTTGGTATCTATCGCATTCATCGATTCCGGACAATCTGTATACGTCCATAATTTGTGGCAATGGATGGACGTCGCGGGTTTCACGCCCCATATCAGATTGTACTTTGACGGCCTCGCCATGGTGATGGTCGGGGTCATCACCGGCGTCGGATTTCTTATCCACGTATACGCAACCGGCTACATGGCAGACGAGCAAGACTACAGCCGATTTTTTGCGTACATGAATCTGTTTGTGTTCGCGATGTTAATGCTGGTATTGGGCGACAATCTGCTGGTGCTCTATCTCGGTTGGGAAGGCGTGGGCTTGTGCAGCTATTTGCTGATTGGTTTTTTCCACACCGAGCCAGCTAACGGGTATGCGGCTCGCAAAGCTTTTGTCGTCACCCGGGTGGGCGATACCGCCATGGCGTTCGGGCTTTTCCTGTTATTTCGCGAGTTGGGCTCAATCGAAATCCAACAAGTGTTGTCCTCCGCCACTCAGACCTGGCCCCAGGGCTCCGACATCAACACCTTGATCGCTCTGCTGTTGTTAGGCGGCGCTGCAGGCAAATCGGCCCAGATACCTCTGCAAACCTGGCTGCCTGACGCCATGGCCGGACCTACGCCGGTCAGCGCGCTGATACATGCGGCGACCATGGTGACCGCTGGCGTATACCTCATTGCCCGCACCCACGACATCTTCCTGTTGTCAGATACCGCCCAGCTGGTTGTCGCCAGCGTAGGCCTGATTACTCTATTTGTAGCTGCTTGCAGCGCCCTCACCCAGACAGACCTCAAGCGTATATTGGCTTATTCCACCATGAGCCAAATCGGCTACATGTTCTTTGCTTTGGGGGTTGGCGCCTGGTCAGCTGCCATCTTTCATTTGATGACCCACGCATTTTTCAAAGCCTTGCTGTTTCTTTCTGCAGGGTCCGTCATTCTCGCCCTGCATCATGAACAAGACATATTCAAAATGGGTGGGCTGCGTAGATCCCTACCCATCCCGTTCATATGCATGTTGGTTGGCGCAGCAGCGCTGGCCGCCCTGCCGCTGACATCAGGCTTTTACAGCAAAGACATCATATTGCTGGTCAGTTACGACTACGGCACAGTTGGGCCTTGGTTTTGGACGGTGGCGGCTATGGCCGCACTGCTGACATCTATCTACAGCACACGCATGATCCTCATCGTCTTTTTCGGAGATCTGAAAACCAACGCGCACGACCATTCTGGTTGGAATATGACTGTGCCGCTACTGCTACTGGCTCTAGCCGCCCTCGGTGGCGGATGGTTTGGTCTCGACGCAGTAGCACCGGTATTGCCCGACGGCGGCATCGACGGCGCCGAACACAGCAGTTGGCTTGTCTGGAGCACCGCGGCGGTACCCAGTATCGGCGTCTTGCTCGGGCTGGTAATCTACGGTCGTGGCTCAGTGGGGAAACCATCTCGCGTGGACAACTCAGGTCTCGGCAAGTTTCTGCGCAACGGCTGGGGGTTCGACACCCTATATGATCGAACCATCGTAAGACCATTCATGGCCGTCGCCCATGCCTGTAGAAACGAGCCCATCGACGGCGTTTACAATGCCATCGTGGGCTTAAGTCGCGGATTAAACAAACTCACCGCCGCCACTCAAACCGGACGGCTTCGCTGGTACGCCGCAAACATGGGCATTGGTTTGGCGCTGGTGCTCGCCTACGCGGTGTGGGTGCTATGAATTTGCTAGTTCTAATACTGTTCATGCTGGTTGGTGGCGGGGTTGCCGCCCTCGCTGCACGAATCAATGCAAACGCGCCCCGCTGGGTTTCCATCGGTGTACTGCTCATGGCGAGCTTATGGCTCATATCTGTTTGGAACGGCGGCGCCACTGACGGCTTCTACGCGGCGACCCATCTACCTTGGATCGACGCCTTTGGTATCAGCATCCAGCTGGAAATGGACGGCCTGAGCCTCATGCTGGTGGCCTTAACCCTGTTGTTGGGGCTTGTCGCCGTCGTCTCATCATGGTCAGAGATTCAATCGCGCCACGGTTTTTTCCAGTTCAATATAATGTGGACTCTGGCAGGTGTGGTGGGTGTATTTACCGCCATGGACCTGTTCCTGTTCTTTGTTTTCTGGGAAGTCATGTTGATTCCCATGTACTTCCTGATCGCAATATGGGGCCACGAGGAGCGCGCATATGCCTCCATGAAGTTTTTCCTGTTCACCCAGATCAGTGGTCTACTCATGCTCCTGGCAATCCTGACCTTGGTGTTCCTGCACTACGCCAGTTCCGGCGTCATCACATTTGACTATCATGATCTGCTCGAGGCAGACATCGACAGTTCCGTGGCGTTCTGGCTGATGCTGGGGTTCTTCATTGCCTTTGTGGTGAAACTACCCGGCGTACCTTTTCACACATGGTTGCCAGACGCCCACACTCAAGCACCTACTGCAGGCAGCGTCATTCTTGCCGGTATCCTATTAAAGACTGGCGCTTATGGCCTAATCCGATTTGTCATTCCTCTATTTCCTGAAGCAGCGTTAGATTTTAGATGGCCAGCCATGGCGCTGGGTGCCATAAGCGTGGTTTA
>JAJFHF010000044.1 GCA_021775775.1 Hyphomicrobiaceae bacterium | reverse complement strand
GGGACGCCGTGGGCTAGGCGTGAGATTTTGGTGCCTGTTTCGTCCAACTGTTCAGTGATGTAATGAGCGGTTGATTGGCCTTCAACTGTTGCGTTGAGAGCCAGCAGCACTTCGGTTACCTCTTCTTGGGCGGCGCGCTCAATGAGTTTGCCAATGTTTAGATCTTCAGGGCCGATGCCATCTAGCGGAGAGAGCGTGCCACCCAGCACATGATAGTGCCCCTTTATTACCTGGGCGCGCTCTAGAGCCCAAAGATCACCAACACTTTCCACCACACAAATTAAAGACCGGTCACGTTGCTCATCTGTGCACAACAAACACGGATCTGAGGTATCGACATTGCCGCAGGTACTGCACTCAACAATTTTCTCCACGGCCTCATTGAGGGATTTTGCCAAAGGCACCATGAGCTGGTCTTTTTTCTTAATCAGGTGCAGAGCTGCTCTGCGAGCTGAACGCGGCCCCAAACCTGGCAGTTTGGAGATGAGCTTTATGAGCTCTTCAATTTCTGGTCCGGTGACGTTACGTGACATGATGGATCTTTAATTGGATGGTGTATTAAATCACTGTTGCAATCGTTTGCTCAGCTGATGAAGCGGGGCCCTTTAAAATAAATTCATGCCTGGAGGGATCGGTAGATCACCCGTGGCTTCTTTCATTTTTTCTTGAGCGGTTTCTTGTGATTTAACCTTCGCATCTTGGTGGGCGGCGATGATGAGATCTTCTAGAATTTCAATTTCATCTGCCTTCATTAAGCTTGGATCAATGGCAAGGCCTTTCATTTCACCTTTGCCATTTAGCGTAACTTTTACCATGCCAGCGCCGCTGAGGCCCTCAACTTGTAAAGTGCCAAGCTCTTCTTGAATCTCGGCCATTTTTGATTGTAGCTCTTTGGCTTTTTTCATTATATCGAACATTGTATGATTTTTCCAAGAGACGCTCTCTTGGCTCCTTTTTGAAATTTGGTTCAGATTTGAATATATTACGTTTCTTCTGGTGGATCTATTGGCTTGATACCGGTTATTTGAGCGCCTGGAAAGGCTTTCAAAGTTTCTTTAACAGCTGGATGGGCTTTAATTTGATCAAGTTCTTTTTGCTCTTTTTCACGGTTTTGACTACCGATGGTTGCTTGGCCGCGTTCATGAGACAGGGCAACCATCCATCTTGTACCAGTCCACTTGGTGAGCTTGCTGGATAAATCACCAACAAACCCCTCATTGGCCCCTTCTAACACATGTAGCTCAATGCGCCCATGCGCAAAACTGACCAGTTCTGCAAACCCTTCAACTTGTAATTTTAATTGAACGTCTCTCTTCTCACCGATCAAAGCCACCACGTCTGCAAAACTTGCCAGGGATGGACGATCGCTCATATTGGCTTTTGGACTGCTTACAGTTTCATGGAAGACATCAGGAGCGCTCTCTTGATCACGTTTTAAAGATGAGCGCCTCTCACTTCGATCTCCTCCATGAGCCGGGCGATGGTTTGCTTGTGACTGATTTTTTGCTTCTGACTGGGGATCTTGGGAGGGTTGTATTGGTGGCTGGTTTGCGTGCTCGGCCAGCTGGGCGTTTTCAGCTTGAGGTTTTTTTTTTGTATTTTTTAAGGCTGTAATGAGATCAGCTGGGCTGGGCATATCGCTCATATATGTCAGCCGCAGGATGATCATTTCAGCTGCACTGAACTGATTGGGAGCCTTGCCAACTTCTTCATATCCCTTGAGCAGGGTTTGCCAAGCTCTGTGCAAGACCGCATGACTGAGCGGCCCTGCCATGGCGGCCACTTCTTGTTGAACTGATTCAGATTGATCTTGACTATCTGGTGCGCCGTCCAGCGCTTTTGTGCGGGTGATGGCGTGCACAGCTTGGGCCATATCAGAAATGATTTGATGGGGATCGCCGCCTTGATCATAAAAGCTTTGAAACATCTCCATTGCTAAAGGCGCTTCTCCTTTAAAAATGGCGCTTAGAAGTTTTAGAATTTCAGCTGTATCGGCTAACCCTAGCATTGAGCGAATATCAGAGGCGCTTATGGCCGTTTGGCTGGACCTGGCAAAGGCTTGATCGAGCAGGGAGAGACCATCGCGCACAGAGCCTTGGGCCGCGCGCGCGATTAGAGCGATTGCGCCGGGCTCAATTTTTACGTCTTCTTGTTCGGCTATAGAGGTGAAATGGTCTTCCAATGATTTTATATCAATCCGGCGCAAATCAAATCGTTGACAGCGCGAGAGCACGGTAATTGGTACTTTGCGCAGCTCTGTTGTGGCGAAGATAAATTTAACGTGTTCTGGTGGTTCTTCTAGGGTTTTAAGAAGCCCATTAAAGGCAGACTTTGAGAGCATGTGTACTTCATCAATGATATAGACTTTGTACCTGGCTGATACCGGCTTATAGCGCGCCGCTTCAATAATCTCACGTATGTCATCAATGCCTGTGTGTGAGGCGGCGTCCATTTCCATGACATCTACGTGGGTGCCGGCCATAATGGCGGGGCAATGAAGGCCAGGCTGTTCAATGTCTATGGTTGGTTCATTGATCGTCTCGGTTTCATAATTGAGGGCACGGGCCAGAATGCGCGCTGTTGTGGTTTTGCCAACGCCGCGCACGCCAGAAAGCATGTAACTTTGAGCAATGCGATTGCTGGCAAAGGCGTTTCTTAGGGTTTGGACCATGGCATCTTGGCCAATTAGGTCTGAGAAATCGCTTGGGCGGTATTTGCGGGCAAGGACGAGGTAGGCGTCTTTTTCACCTGTCATTTTTTTGGGGGCCGTTTTTTTAGGCGCTGCCTTGTTAGCGCTAGCCTTCTTACTGACAGGTTTTTTGCCAGCAGTTTTTTTTGCTTTGCTTGGTTTTGGTTTTTCAGGTGTTGTTTCGGTCATGTAATGATACGGATGCCATTATTATGCGTCGATATATAGTGCGTCGATAAAATGCATAAGACCTTCGTTTTATTTTTGAAACCTAAGCCTAAAATTATAAAAGAGCCGGTAATTTAAAAAGGCCTGAGATAAAAGGAGCCTGTAATAAAAGGAGCCTGTAATAAAAGGAGATTGGACAGCAACCCGTTTCCAGATCGTTAGGGCTGCTTCCTTCCGGATCTGACCCGGTTAGCGAAGGACACGTCCACCGCCAACCTCCCGGTGTGCATAGTCACATAAATCAACGCTTAAATGCAAGCCCTAATTGCTTATAAATTATGCAATGATGGGTGATACTCTAATAGGGGCTCTCTTTGATGATAACGGCTTATTTGGCCTGGTTCTTTTCTGAACAGAAACTGAATAAATCATTCATAAATAGAGATAATTTGCCCATTTTACATTAAATATCTTTAACTGGTTCTTGTGTCCTCTTTGGGGCATTTCTAGTCTTGTTCATTGATTATATTACTTAAATATTTGGAGAGACAAGATGTTAAAAACTATCTTCACACCCCTAAAGAGCACTCTTTTCGTTGCAACAGTTTTGGCGCTTAGCACACTTTCAACCGCGCCAGCTTACGCAGGTAAACATTGTAAAAATGTGTACGTTTCAGCGCTGAATAAATCTGGTGCCAAAATAAAAGTTATTGATATGGATTATTATGATTCTGCTTATAATAAGTGGCGTTCAGAGCCAACCAGAAATGAAGTTATACCAGCTGGTAAAAATTGGCAGGAAAGTCGCCGCCTTGAAAAAGTGAATGCGCAAGCTACGAAAATCAGAATTCGTTACAGAAAAGCCAAATCAAAAGGACTGACGAAATGGTCTGCTAAAGTGCATAAAGCCTATTCGAGTTCGTCGGTTTGTGGCAATGGCAGCACTTATCATATTAGTCTTTATTAAGCCGTTTGCGCCTTTCATTAAAAATCTGATCGTTATTCATCATATGAATGGGTAATGGTCAGATTTTCTCTCTCTCATATTGTTTGGCTTAACCGATAGTTATGTGCCTTATACGTCCCCAAGATCCGCACATGAGATGAGAAAAACCCTAACTCTTCCAGCGCTAATTGGACAGGGCGATCATTGGGGTGACCGGCAATATCAGCATAGAACATGGTTGCGTTAAACGAGCCTTCCAGCTGATAGCTTTCTAATTTGGTCATATTCACATTATTCGTCGCAAAACCACCCAGCGCTTTGTAGAGAGCGGCAGGTACATTGCGCACTTTGAAAATGAAAGAGGTCATCACCGGGCCATCTTCTGGCATGGCGTCATCTGGGTCTTTTGCCAAGATTAAGAAACGAGTGGTGTTATGGTCCGCGTCTTCGATGTCTGGCTTTAAGATGGTCAACCCGTGAATTTGGGCAGCAAGACTGGAAGCAATGGCCGCTTGGGTTTTATCGCCGCGCTCTTTGATCAAGCGGGCTGATCCGGCTGTATCGGCTTCTGGGATTGGGTCCAACTTTTGCTCACGGATCACATTGCGGCATTGGCCCAGTGCCATGGTATGGCTGTGAATGGTTTTTAAATCTTCAAGATTTGTGCCCTCTATGACTAATAGCTGATGGCGCACCCTCTCAAAATGTTCGCCAATGACATAAAGATCTGACTGGGGCAAAAGATGATGGATGTCAGCCACCCGGCCGGCCACTGAATTTTCAATCGGGATCATGGCCAGATCAGCGGTGCTGTTTTGAACCGCCCCGAAAGCGTCTTCAAATGTGTGGGCGGCAATCGTCTCAGCATCTGGATAGGCGTCGAGACAGGCAAGATGAGAATTTGCGCCTGGTTCGCCTTGATAAATAATTTTTAACCCGCTCATTGGCTTTGTTCGCTTTTTGATTGTTTTGTTTAAAAACTTATAGACATAGAATTAAGAGCAGTCTACGGCCAACACGTTAGTGTTTTTTTAAAACAGACCTGGCCTTTTCGAGATCTTGTCTCGTATCCACCCCAATTGGTAAAGTTTCCACAATTGCGACATCAATGCGCATGCCTGCCTCTAGAGCGCGTAACTGTTCTAATTTTTCACGCTTTTCTAAATAGGAAGGGGGCAATGAAATGAATTTTTCTAAGCTTTCGCGCTTATACCCATAAATGCCAATGTGATGATAAAGCGGCCCATCGCCTGATGGCGCCGTGGCCCTTGTGAAATAAAGTGCGCGCTGATGCTCTGTTGATAAGGGACTGCCAATCATTTTGACAACATTGGGGTTGGTTCGCTCCTCTTGGTCTGTAATTTCAACGGCTAGGGTTGAAATATCAACTGCCTCATTATCCAACAGAGCTGCACATGCTTTTATCAGCGCGGGCTCTAATGTGGGGAGATCACCTTGCAAGTTTATGACTTTATTATACTTTTTGTCTTTGTCAAAAATTTCCAAAGCTTCAAAAATACGATCTGACCCACTGGCATGGTCAGCTTTTGTCATAACAGCATTCCCGCCGACATATTCAATCGCATTTTTGATGTCTTCGTGATCAGTAGCAATTAAAACAGGGCCAATCCCCGCCTCTATAGCGCGCCGCCATACATGCACAATCATCGGCTCGCCTGCAATGTCTTTCATTGGCTTACCTGGCAAACGAGATGCCTCCATTCGGGCTGGAATGATAGTGAGATATGTGCTATTGGCGGCACCCATAGGGCTTACAACTCCTTAGTTTGAGACAGCTTAGTAAAATTCTTAAGTCCAATGGCAAAATTTTAATGGGACTAGGTGTCATTACCCTCCTTGTCAATAAAGACGTTGATTGACAATTCAGACAAGGCTAGTTTGCACAACATGAATTCACGATCAATCTTTTGATTGCAGAAAATGAACATACATTAAGGGATACGGCTTGTTATGGATGCATTTGAAATAAATAAAATTGTTGGCTGGGCACTTTTTGCTTTGCTGTTGGTTTTTGGCGGACGGACCTTTATGGACATATATAATGGCGCGCATGATGGTGGGCATGTGGAAAAATCTGCTTATGCTATTGAAGTTGAAGAAAAGACTGCTGATACCAAATCAGCTGAAAAAGAAAAACCAGCTACCGTTGATATTAAAACATTATTGGCCAATGCCAATGTTGTGAGCGGCGCAAAAATTGCTAAAAAATGTGCTGCTTGCCATACATTTGATAAGGGTGGCAAAAACAAACTCGGACCGGTTCTTTATGACCTTGTGAACCGTCCCCTGGCTTCTGTACCAGGGTTTGCTTATTCTGATGGGATAAAAGCAAAGGGTGGCAAATGGACTTATGATAATTTGGCTGCCTTTTTGAAAAAACCCAAAGATTTTATACCTGGTACGAAAATGGTCTTTAGCGGCATTCGCAATGATAGTAAACTCGCCAACTTGATTGCTTATCTACGCAACAATAGCGATAACCCTGCAGCGTTGCCATAGTTTCTCTCACGGGCTATTTCAAGCGCGAAAGCGCTTGAGCCTCCGAGGGGCGGTGCTAGGCACCGGACGCCATTGGCGTCATGTTCGCGCGCTAAGGCTTGCTTCCTTCTTCGGATAGCTAGATTAAGGTTTATTTCCCTCACGGACTAAGCTGCCGCTCTCGCGATAGTTGGTTCGTGGTTCCGGGACCTTTAAAATCATAAAAACCTTGCTGAATGGCCTATTTTCAGCAAGGTTTTTTTATGTGCTGACAATTTCTTTTTAATTGGCCATTGTTTTGCTATGGTCTTTTGCAAAATAAACAATTGAAATCAAAAACAAAGCCATCAAAATCACAGTCATCAAAATCAGCCTAAGGGTGTTACCTTGAAAAAAACTTTTTCCATACCAGCCGTCGCCATTCTCCTTTTCTCCACTTTGACCTTTCATAGCATCGCCTTTGCCCAGTCAGAGGCAGAGAGTGGAGAGGTTACAAAACACATATCTCTATCGTTAACTGGCACAGCCAAATATGGGGTTGATACCAAGCATTTTGATTATGTTAACAGTGCAGCCCCCAAAGGGGGCGTTATGGCCCTATCGGGCATAGGTACCTTTGATAATCTCAACCCCTTTACCATCAAGGGCAATCCTGGCGCCGGCCTCCAATTAACTTATGATCAGCTGATGGCTCGGTCTCTTGATGAAGGCTCCACGCAATATTGCCATCTTTGTGAGTGGGTTTCTTACCCTGATGATTTCTCTTCAGTGACCTTTAAACTGCGCGATGGCCCTAAATTTCATGATGGGGAGCCAATTAAACCAGAAGACGTCATTTTCTCTATGGAGGCGCTTAAAGCTGCCAATCCTCGCTATGGGCAATATTATAAGAACGTAACCCGGGCGGAAAAAACCGGCGAGCGGCAGGTGACGTTTTATTTCGATGCCAAAAACAACCGAGAATTACCCTTTATTGTGGGTGAACTTTATATTCTCCCTAAACATTATTGGGCCGGTAAAACCAAAAAGGGAGAACCGCGGAGCGTTTCTAAGACCACACTTGAGCCACCACTTGGCTCTGGACCTTATAAAATTGGTAAGGTGAGCACTGGAAAACGCATGAGTTTTGAGCGCGTGGCCGATTATTGGGGCAAAGACTTGTACACCATGGTTGGGCAAAATAACTTTGATACGCTCAAATTTGAGTATTTTCTTGATAGTTCGGTTGCTTTTGAAGCGTTTAAAGCTGACACCTTTGATTTCTATAGAGAAAACTCTTCGATTAATTGGGCCCGCAATTACGAATTTAATGCGATTAAACAAGGCCGTGTTCTAAAACGTGATGATATTGTGCTTAAGAACCCGCAAGGTATGCAAGGCTTTGTTTTTAACACGCGCCTGGCTAAATTTTCTGATGTGCGGGTGCGTGAGGCTTTATCACGCGCCTTCAATTTTGAGTGGGCTGGAAAGAACCTATTTTACAATCAATATAAGCGCACCACCAGTTTTTTTGAAAACTCAGAACTGGCCAGCTCAGGGGCCCCTAGTGCCCAAGAGATTGCCTTGCTGACCCCTTTAAAGGCTGACATTCCAGTCAACGCGTTAAGCGACGTTTATGAACCATTTAAGCATGAGGGCCCTCAAGGGACACGTAAGCAATTGCGCGCCGCGCGTAAGCTCTTAACTGAAGCCGGGTGGACAATTGTTAAGGAACCGGTCGAAGACAAAGATTGCGGCGTCTTTTGTAAATTGATGCTTGCCATTGGCTTAAAATCGAAAAAAGAAGCCAATGTTTTGCGCAACAAACAAGGCCAAGCACTTGAGATTGAGTTTCTGATTGTCGCCCCTGCCTTCCAGCGGGTGATCCAGGCTTATATTAAAAATCTCACTCAATTGGGGGTTCAGGCCTCTATCCGCCTTGTCGATCCTCCGCAATATCAAAAGCGGCTGGAGAATTTTGAGTTTGATATGATCATCGCCTCTTTTGGACAATCTGAAAGCCCTGGCAATGAGCAACGTTTTTATTGGGGTTCAAAATCAGCTGATACGCCTGGCAGCCGTAATTATATTGGCATTAAAAACAAAGCCATTGATGCTTTGATTGATAAAATCATCTTTGCCAAAGACAGAGATGAGTTGGTTATGGTGACACGCGCGCTTGACCGGGTCTTGCTATTTAACCATTTTGTTGTGCCCAATTGGCATACGGCTTATGAGCGCATTGCCTATTGGGATCGCTTTGGGCAACCTAAAGTGCAAGCATCACGTGCCATTGGCGCCCTCACAACTTGGTGGTACGACAAAGAAAAGGCAGCCCGTGTTGACGAAAAACGTGGGAAGAAATAAGCCCAGTACTGTGCAAAGAAAAAATCATTAAGCCAACTTAAATAGGAAAACTCTATGATCAAAAAACCGTATCTCTTGGGTTTTATGCAAAGATACTTTGCATCGTTTAGAGGTTTTCCTTTTTGTTTGATGCTTGGGCTGATGGTCTTTTCTACCCTCCCCAAGGGCGCTATTGCCGGGGAGGCATTGCATGGATTATCAACTTTTAAAGATTTGAAATACAAACCTGATTTCAAACATTTTGAGTATGCCAACCCTGACGCGCCAAAGGGGGGGAAACTTTCCATGATTGGCACTGAAGCTCGGATTACCTTTGATAGCTTTAATCTATTTATCCGCAAAGGGGACCCTGCCCAGGGGCTTTTATATCTTTTTGATAGCCTGATGGTGCGAGCCTATGATGAGCCTGATGCCGTCTATGGGCTGGTGGCGCACTCAGCTGAACTGCATGAGGATAATAAAGGTGTCACCTTCTACCTTCGAGAAGAAGCTAAATTTTCTGATGATACACCGCTTCGGGCTTCTGATGTGGTGTTTTCAATTAAAACCATACAGACAAAAGCGAGCCCTCTTTATAAGTTGAGCCTGCGAGATGTTGAATTGGTTGAGGCGATTGACCCGTTCACAGTGCGTTTTCGCTTTAAGGGCGACCAGACACGTGATCTGCCACAACGCGTCGCGGAGATGCCCATTTTTTCAGAAAAATTTTATACAACCCTTCCGTTTGAAAAAGGGTCTCTTGTGCCACCGATTGCCTCTGGTCCTTACAAAATTGGCAAATTTAAAGCTGGACAATATGTTACCTACCTTCGGCGAGATAATTATTGGGCCAAAAACCTCCCCGTCAATAAGGGCCGCTTTAATTTTGATGAACTTCGCT
>JAJFHF010000043.1 GCA_021775775.1 Hyphomicrobiaceae bacterium | reverse complement strand
AGAAATAAACGTTTTGAGATCTGTTTCATAGCGCCTGACCCTTTTGGCAATTTTCATCAATAAGAGGTCTAGAATGCCTGAAATTGCCAAAAATGCACATCAGATATGTTCACATTTTAGTGAATTCAAAGATTAGTGCGCTTTAGTCCTTATCTGAGATTGAATAGCCAGCCCCGCGAACCGTGCGTATCGGGTCAATTTCCTTGCCTCGGTTCAGTGCTTTCCTCAAACGCCCAATATGGACATCCACGGTGCGTTCATCGACATAAACATTTTGTCCCCATACGCTATCTAGCAGCTGAGCGCGGCTATAAACGCGGCCTGGGCTTTGCATTAAAAATTCAAGCAAACGAAACTCTCTTGGTCCTAAGCGCACTTCGCGCGGGCCGCGCTTCACGCGAAAGCTTGTGCGATCTAACTCGACATCTCCAACCATTAGCTGCTCAGCTATGCTTTGCGGGTTAGAGCGCCGCAACACTGCATTTATGCGAGCAAGCAATTCAGGTACTGAGAATGGTTTGGTGATATAATCGTCAGCGCCCATCGACAAGCCTCTGAGCCGATCGCTTTCTTCTCCTCTGGCTGTTAAAAGAATGACTGGAATTTTGGCGGTTTTGCTATTGGCACGTATGCGGCGACATAACTCAAGACCAGAGGTCCCTGGCAACATCCAATCAAGTATGATGATGTTGGGCTGATTTTCTTCCAAATATAAGTGGACGTCATCGCCATCATTTAGGAGATCAACCAAGAACCCCTCAGATTCAAGATTATATTGCAAAAGCAAGGCTAATGGCCCTTCATCTTCAACAACTAATATTTTTGCGCTCATTTTTTCAACCTAAAAGACTGTCTAATTTAATCACCCTCACCTTTCTAAGGCTCAGGTTTTCTTAAAGTTTATCAGCAACCATTTGCGTTGTTTGATCACCCTTGGGTCGTTCTTGCGTTATGGTTGTACCAAGAACAAAATAATGCACGGTCTCTGCGATGTTGGTTGTGTGGTCGCCGATGCGTTCTAGATTTTTGGCACAAAACAAAAGATGGGTGCATAAGCTAATGTTGCGCGGATCTTCCATCATGTAAGTTAGCAATTCACGAAACAAAGAATTATAAATGGCGTCAATCTCTTCATCGGCCCGCCACACTTGCAAGGCCTTTTGTGTGTCACGTTCCGCGTAAGCATCGAGTACGTTTTTTAGCTGGGTTAGGGCGAGCTCTTGCATGTTTTTCATGCCATGCATTAACTGGTTTGGCTGCTTTTCAGAATGGATGCTCAATGTGCGTTTCGCGATGTTTTTACCAAGATCGCCAATGCGCTCTAAATCTGAGGTGATTTTAACGGCCGCTATGATTTGGCGCAAATCAAGCGCCATGGGTTGGCGCCTTGCAATCATCGTGACGGCCTGCTCTTCTATTTCTATTTCTAGCTCATCTATTTTTGCGTCAGAACTAATGGTACTCTTGGCAAGATCTACATCTTTATAATGCAAGGCGTCTGCTGCTTGGCCAACGAGTTTTTCTGTTAAGCCTCCCATCAATGCAATTTGTCTATCTAGATTGGCAAGTTCATCTTCATATGATCTGACGATGTGCTCTGTGGTCATTTATCTGTTCCTAATTTATTTTGCTTAGCCAAACCGGCCAGTGATATAGTCTTGGGTTTTTTCGTTTTGGGGATTGGTAAAAATTTGTGTGGTCTGGCCCTCTTCGATCACTTTTCCTAAGTGAAAAAATGCTGTTCTTTGAGACACGCGCGCGGCTTGTTGCATCGAGTGGGTCACAATAACAATGGTGTAATTAGCGCGTAGCTCATCGATTAACTCTTCGATTGTTGCCGTCGCAATCGGATCTAGTGCCGAGCATGGCTCATCCATTAAAATAACATCTGGTTTGGTGGCAATGGCTCTGGCGATACATAGGCGTTGTTGTTGGCCGCCAGATAGCCCCGTGCCTGCATCTTGCAAGCGGTTTTTGACCTCATCCCACAGCCCCGCTTTTTGCAAACTGCTTTCAACCAAATTATCTAGATCTGGTTCGGTTTGCACGAGCCCGTGAATGCGCGGACCGTAGGCCACATTATCATATATGGATTTGGGAAACGGATTTGGCTTTTGAAACACCATACCAACACGGGCCCGCAGTTCAACCACATCGAGATGATCATCATAGATGTCTTCCCCATCGAGATGAATGTCACCTTCAACCTTACAAATATCGATGACATCATTCATGCGATTTAAACAGCGCAAGAATGTTGACTTACCACAACCAGATGGCCCGATTAAGGATGTGACACTGTTTGCGGTTATATCAAGATTTATATCGAATAAAGCTTGTTTTTCACCATAGAAAACATTCACATTTTTGCCAGACATTTTGACCGAAGATTGATTTTCTTCATGTTGCAATGGGCTTACAGCTTGTTGTTTCTCTGTGTCTTCACTCATTATGGGTTGTATTTCCATATCGTACCTTCATCAAATTTTATTCTGGTGTAAATTTATTTCTAGCTAAACTTTAGATTTACCAACGCCGTTCAAATCGCTTGCGTAGCATAACCGCCATCGCGTTCATTGCGATTAGGAAAACCAACAACACAACAATGGCGGCGGCCGTTTTTTGTTGAAATAATTGTTCTGGAAAATCTGCCCACATATAGATTTGCACAGGCAATACGGTTGCTGGATCTGTGAAGCCTTGAGAAAAACCGGCAGCGCCTGGAATATCTACGATAAAGGCGACCATACCGATCATCAATAGCGGCGCAGTCTCCCCTAGTGCTTGTGCCATTCCGATGATGGAGCCAGTTAAAATGCCGGGCATGGCTAGAGGCAATGAGTGGTGAAACACCGCTTGCATTTGTGAGGCACCAAGCCCTAGAGCGGCTTCCTTAATTGAGGGGGGCACGGCTTTTAGCGCGGCGCGTGAGGCTATGATTATGGTTGGCAAGGTCATTAATGCCAAGACCATCCCCCCTACAATCGGCGCTGAGCGGGGCATGCCAAACAAGTTTAAAAACACCGCTAGGCCGAGCAAGCCAAAGACAATGGAGGGAACGGCCGCTAAATTGTTGATGTTCACCTCGATTAAATCTGTAAATTTATTTTTGGGGGCAAACTCTTCTAGGTAAATGGCGGCGCCAACCCCGATAGGGAAGCTTAGTGCCAGAGTGACCAACATGGTGAAAAACGTGCCGACGACAGCGCCCCAGATGCCAGCAACTTCAGCCTCACGGCTTGCGCCATGGGTAAAAAACTGGGTGTTGAATTGTTTACTCACACGGCCATCTTGTTTTAATTTATCCAACCAGATGATCTCTTTATCAGAAAGCTTGCGCTCACTTTCAGGTGGTGAGATTTTTAATATATGCCACTTGCCTTTTTGAATCTCTTCTTCAGATGTTAGCGGGATTATCGCCTCGCCCACAATTTGGGTGGTTGAGACATTTTTGACCTTGATCACTCCGCCGTTGATGGCAATGACATAGCTTGCCATATCACTCACCAAATTTTCTGGTTGATCAACGGCTGTGACACGTTTTTCTAGCGTATCGGCGTTTGTTGTTAGTCTGGCTAATGTTGCTTGGACAGAGGCACTATCAGCTTCTAACTGCTCTTTTTGTTTCTCTAATTGTTTTTTTAGATCGCCTCCGCTTTCTAGGAGAGAGATGGCCACTCTCTTTTTTTCTAGCTGCAGCTTGGCCAACAGACGATTTTGCCCGGATATTTGTTTCTGTAAGACCGTGGATTGCCTTTTTAGACCTTGCTTTATTTCCTGGAGAAGATTTTTAAAATCATTGGCTGAGGATAAAATTCGCACCTGTCCACTCGTACCAACGGGGCTGGCGATGCCATGTGTTTCAATTTTTTGTTCCGCCCCCAACGCGCCTTTAAAATAAAGATCGGCGTAATCAGAAAGTAAAATTTGTGTCTGGTGTGTTGTCCCGACAAGTGAGGGCGTGGCCATCACTTCTTGTTGCAGGCTTGCCCCGGCATTGGAGCTAACAAGCCCATAAAGCGCTTTTTTTTGTTTGCGTCCCTTTACAGCAGGGAACTCACCTCGTAGCCATTCCTTGATGATCCCGCCATAATTGGCGCCGCTTACACTTTGGCTGGTTCGTTTGCCTTCTGGGTCAATTTTGTCAGCCTTAAGAGGCACATCAATGGTCAGATAATGCTGGTTAAGCACGGGGGCGGCATCCCATAAAATGGTGCCGAGCAAAATCACAAGAAATGAGCCTGATAACAAAACAGCGCCAAGACCTAACGCCTTAAAACGTGCCTCTTTGGCGTAGCGTTTTTTGAGCCGTTTATTGGCTTGATCTGTTGTGTGCACGTTGGTGGTGCGATCATTTTTGATATGATCTAATTGTTTATCATTCATATTCTTCTCGGTATTTTTGCACCACGCGCAGGGCTATGATGTTGAGGATCAAGGTAATCACAAAAAGCAACAAGCCTAGTGCAAATGCGGCCAAGGTTTTGGCTGAATCAAATTCTTGATCGCCGACCAAAAGGGTCACGATTTGCACGGTCACGGTTGTGACCGCTTCTAGTGGATTGATGGTTAAGTTCGCGGCTAAACCAGCCGCCATCACCACGATCATGGTCTCGCCTATGGCGCGGCTTACGGCCAGCAACATGGCAGAGACAATGCCTGGCAGAGCGGCTGGCAAGACGACTTGGCGAATGGTTTCTGATTTGGTGGCCCCTAGGCCATATGAGCCATCGCGCATTGATTGTGGGACGGCGTTGATCACATCATCGGATAGAGACGACACCAGCGGTATGATCATAATGCCCATGACCAAACCTGCGGCCAGGGCACTCTCGGAGGCAACGGTTAAGCCTATGCTCTCGCCCCATCCGCGAATGAGCGGGGCGATGGTGAGGACGGCAAAAAACCCATACACCACCGTTGGAATGCCGGCTAGAACTTCAAGCACTGGCTTGGCAAAGCTGCGAAATTTTGGGCTGGCGTACTCTGATAGGAAGATGGCTGACATGAGCCCGACGGGCCCGGCGACCAGCATCGCAATGAACGTAATGAGGAGTGTACCTGCAAGTAAGGGAATGGCCCCAAAAGCCCCTTGCGCACTCACTTGGCCAGGGCGGATGGAGGTTTGCGGGCTCCAATGCATGCCAAAAAGAAATTCATTAATCGGTACTTTTTGAAAAAAGCGCAAACTTTCAAATAACAAAGATAATACAATGCCGATGGTTGTTAGCACGGCGATGATGGAACATATAATCAGTCCAGCTTTGACAATCCGCTCCACACGATTGCGCGCGCGCAAAGCCGGGCTGACACGGTTATAGGCTAGCGCGCCAACTATGCTGGCCAGAAGGATGGCCCCGCCCCATTTAATATAATGTCCTGTCTCCATTAACGAGCCTAGATACACACTGGCCTCAGTTATTAATTTTGATGATTGTGCCGGAATGTTGTCTTTGGTGAGGGCGAAGGCACTATCAATAAAGTTCTTGGCTTGAAACTGAGATAAGCTTGAAAGATGGCTTTCGTAGGCTGTGCTCAGCAAGGAATGGTAAATGAAGGGGGCCGCGATGTTATAAGCGATTAAAAATACAATAGCTGGGACCAGCACTTGCAGTGCGACATAGGTGGCTGAGTAAAATGGCAGAGAGTGAACGTTGTTCTCATTCCCCTTTGTGTCACCGCTGTGATTGCTTTTATAAAAGCTCCGGGCTTTTTTGAGAGTGAGATAATATCCAAGGATGGCCAGTAGCCCCACAATGCCTAACGGGGACAAGAGAAGCCCGATCAAGCCTTGAATTATATCCAATAAAACGTGCATAAATTTTCTCTTTAAAAACGATATTTTATATTTGAAAAATTGGTGGCCCGCGCGGCGAGCCACCATTGCTCGTTACATTGTGAGCGGTGTTAAAGATTTTACATCTTTAGCAAATCTTGCACGGTCAGCCTCTGGCAATGGGATCAAGCCTTTGTCAATCAAATACCCATCTTCGCCCCACGCCTTGTCGCTGGTGAATTCAGCCGCGTATTGCGCTAGACCTGGCACCGTGCCGACATGCTCTTTCTTGATGTAGAAATATAATGAGCGAGAGACACCATATTGGCCACCAGCAATATTTTCAAACGTTGGGCTATGGCCATTAACTGTGGCCCCTTGGATCTTATCTGCATTTTGATCAAGAAATGAGAACCCAAAGATACCAACAGCGTTTGGATTTGCCTCTAACTTTTGAATGATTAGATTGTCATTTTCACCCGCTTCAATGAAGTGACCATCTTCGCGCATCGCGTGGGCGATCCGTTTGAAAACTTTTTTACCTTTTGTGATCTCTTTTCCATCTTTGATATAATAAGCTTTATCAAGATGTTTGACGCCAGCTTTATAGGCGTCAGAGCCTGCTTTTGAACCACGAAGCGCTGATAGCCAATCAAATTTCTTGGCGCCGCCTTCCATAGCAAGTTCTACAAAAGCATCACGTGTGCCAGAGGTTGGAGGTGGGCCTAAAACCTCGATCTTCACATTTGGCAAAGAGGGATCGATATCTGACCATTTTTTATATGGGTTCTCGATTAGCTTGCCCGGATTTTTTGGATCTGGGACATGTTTGGCCAGAGCTAAAAAGATTGTCTTTTTTGTTAGCTCAAGTTGAGCAACTTGCTTTGAGTTGGCCAGCACAATGCCGTCAAAGCCAACTTTAACTTCCACTGGGGTTACACCGTTCTTGGTGCATTTTTCAAATTCACCTTTTTTAATACGGCGAGATGCATTGGTTATATCTGGGTGTTGCAAGCCAACGCCTTGGCAAAACAACTTCATGCCGCCGCCAGAACCGGTTGATTCAACAACCGGTGTTTTGAATTTTGGGTTGTTGCCGAAATGCTCTGCAACGGCTGTGGCAAATGGAAAAACAGTTGATGAACCGACAATGCGGATTTGGTCACGCGCAAAAGCTGTGCCTGAGCTAAGCGTTGCGGCAAGGACTGTTATTGCGGTTAGTGTTATAATCTTTTTCACGGGGTGTCTCCCTAATCTCTAATTTGGAAAGTCTCTAATTTGAAAAAATGGTCTTTCATTAAAAATTTCAAATCTATTGGCTTGACGTTGATGTATGACGCTGTGACTTTTAATCTCAATCAAGTTGAGCTTAACCTAACGACCTATGGCTAGAGTTTTAAGACAGTTATGCGAACCATTTATGACAAATCAATCCATTGTTTTATATGCATAATTTTTGCATCAACAGTTTTTGAACATAGAATTTGTTAAGATTATTGTCATATGCAAGCTCTTTAGGGGAGGGCAAATCAGGCCCCAGGCAGGATTATTGTAAAAACCGACCCTTTTCCTGGTTCGGATTTGATTTTTAGCTCGCCTTTGTGATGGGTGATGATGTGCTTAACAATGGCTAGTCCTAGACCGGTGCCCCCTTTTTCTCGGCTTTTCTGAACATCAACACGATAAAAACGCTCAGTAAGCCTTGGTATGTGATTGGGGGCGATGCCCACGCCTTGATCTTTTATTTCTATATATATTTTGCTAGCAGGTTCATCGCGGTCTTTATTGCTTGAAATTGTAATTTCGACGTGTGGATCTAAGTCCTTATTCTTTTGATCTGGTTGCCCGTATTTAATTGCGTTGTGGACAAGATTTTGAAACACTTGAGAAAGTTCATCTTTA
This sequence comes from Hyphomicrobiaceae bacterium, assembly GCA_021775775.1. Classification (GTDB taxonomy): domain Bacteria; phylum Pseudomonadota; class Alphaproteobacteria; order Rhizobiales; family HXMU1428-3; genus HXMU1428-3. The sequence goes on along the minus strand of JAJFHF010000043.1, from coordinate 1,181 downwards.
TCACCGATCACATATATTGGTTCCTTACCTACCTTCAATGACAGCGTGGTGTTTTGGCTTTGGCTTAGAGGCTCTAGGTCATCTAACGTTTCACGGATGAGAGCGGTTATATCAACTTTGTCTTTGAGGTGGGTGTGGGCGTTCATTTCAACCCGGCTTAGAGATAATAAATCTTCGATCAGCCGGGTCATTCTTTTGCCTTGAGCCGCCATCACGTCTAGGAATTTATCACGGGCTTTTTCATCATTTCTAGCCGGGCCTTGTAGGGTTTCAATAAAACCCAACAATGAGGCCAATGGTGTTCTTAATTCATGGCTGGCATTGGCGATAAAATCTGATCGCATTCGGTTCAGACGTTCTTGCTGGGATAAATCATGAAAATGAATGACCAGTGCTGGTGCGTCACTGCGGTTTTGCGGGGGGGAGATTGAGGGATCTAAAATCCAGGTAATGGTCAAGATAAATTGCCGCTCGATGGGGAGACGCTGGGTTAGTTGGACTATTTGAGGATTTTTCGTGCGCGCCGTTGTCTCTATGGCATCGCGCAATTCAGGAGATCTGATGATGGCCGATATCTCTTGCCGCTCTTTTGGGATTTCATATAAAGAGCGCACCGCTTCATTGGCGAAGAGCAAGACGTTATTTGCATTTAAAATGAGCATTGGGTTTGGTAACCCGTTGATGAGGGATAAAACAGTGTCGTGATTGATGGAGTTGGTTTTTGTTGTTTGACGCTTGTTCTTTACTTTTTTGGGCGGTGTTTCAGTTCCATAAAATAATTTCACTAAATCGATTAAAGTGAAACATATGAGCAAAAATCCAAATGCCATCAATGCAGACTTTATTGATAGATCCGACAGGCTCGTGAGCGCTAGCAATGTTAAGGCGATGGCAAGACGCTTTTGTACGCGGGCCGTTAAGTTTGAGATGTCGGTCTTGTTCATCACGGTTTTGCTGTGTCTTTGTGCTGTGATCTTTAAATTAAGGTTTGCCCAAGGTGATCTCTTGTTATTTCAGATCTTATAAGTGAGTTTGGCAGGGCTTGATAGAGCCAAAAGTGGAAATCATGCCTAACGACTAGACTTGCCTTGATAAACTTATATGGTTTTGATGATCGTTTTATATTGGTGATGACACTTCATTTGAAGGGATAACGGCTTATGAGTGAACAGAAAAGACAA
>JAJFHF010000042.1 GCA_021775775.1 Hyphomicrobiaceae bacterium | reverse complement strand
CCGCGCGGCTTTTCCGCCAACAACATGGACAAACCGCGATAGCCTTTGTCATCTGGGTTGGTGCGCACAAGCAGGGTCATTAAATCAGCGCGCACGGGATGCGTGATCCAGGTTTTTTGCCCGGTGATTTTGTATGTTTCGCCATCGAGCACAGCGCGCGTTTTCAACGCGGCCAAATCTGAACCGGTGTTTGGCTCTGTGAAGACTGCTGTTGGCAAGGTCTCGCCCGTCGAGATTTTGGGCAACCATTGTTCTTTTTGCTCTTGCGTGCCACCGACCAAGATAAGTTCTGCTGCAATTTCTGAGCGGGTGCCAAGAGAGCCGACGCCAATATAGCCACGTGATAACTCCTCAGAGACCACGCACATGCTCTCTTTGCCAAGCCCTAGCCCGCCATATTCTTCAGGAATGGTTAGGCCAAACACGCCAAGTTCCGACATTTTTTCCAATATCTCCATTGGAATATAATCATTGGCCAAGTGCCATTCTTGGGCGTGGGGCACAACTTCAGCCTCAGCAAAGCGGCGCATTTCATCACGCATGGCCTCATAGGTCTCATCAAGGCCGGTATCGCCATAGGTTGCGCGGCCTTCACTTTTGAGCATCAATTCGCTTAAGGTTTTGCGTGCCTGCGGGGTATTGCCATTCACCATTAAGGTTTGAATGTTTGGTGCGTTGAACCCTTCTAGATCTTGCGCACTTAAGCCAAGCTCACGCGGGCGCACAATCTCATTCTGGCTCATGGCGATGCCGCCAACCATCTGATCTAAATATTCAGAGAAACCGATTTGCACGATCAAAGCTTCCATATCACCGAAGCGACCTTCAGACTTCATGCGATCGGCATAATCTTTTAATTGCTGGAGGCTTAGTGCATAGGTAGAGAACCAGGCAAGCCCGTGGCTGGCGTGTTGCTGTTCATCTAACAAGCCAGCGTCAATTTTTCCTTTCGCTCCGCTCACACTCTCTAATACATGAAGCTTCGCTTTGTCTGCCAAATCAGCGCTAAGCGTGACAGCCTCACCCAAAAGGTCCAGCAAATTAGGTAAAAGCCCAGTATCAGATATGTGACCATTGTTGCTAGCCGGGTTCATAAACGTCTCCAAAATTTATATATTAAAAAATAATCTGTTTTCTGACTTGAGGTTGAGTTCCCTCAGAGAAAAAGAGATTTAACAGCCCAATTTACCTGGCGCAAGACAAGACCTGCCCACCATAGACCAAAAGGTAAATTATCATACTAAAATTGGTAATTTGAGCGACCTTACAAAGGCGAGAGACTTTAAGGGCAAGCCGATTAACTAATGGGGCCTGACCCTAGTGATCCCTCTTAATCTTCTTTATTCACAAACGAGCGTTGCAAGGTTTGGGCAAACTTACGTGCTTTTAGCTTAAATCCAGCTGAAACTTGGGGTTTCTTCTTTTGCTGAAATTGATCATCACCTTCTGTTACATGATCAATGGGTCTTGGTTGACCTGGTAACAGTGGCGGGTGGTCCCTCGTTTGAAGTTCTGGTGATTGGCCCTCTATTTGATTTTGTATTTGGATCTGGTTTTGACCTTGATCATGAAACGCATGGTCAACCGGGAAGCCATTTTGTGGGCCAGAGTGGTGAGGAGGAGCAGGCGGCCTGCCGAGGGGTGCTCGCGTTATTTGTCCATCGTTTGTCATTTGCACTTGGTTCGTTGGGGGGATTGGGCGGAATTGTGGTTGCCCGGGGTCTTCAACTGACATTTGACCCGGCCCTGCCTGAGGATGTCTTACGGGTGGATGGGGCATGTGGGCCTGTACCGCGGGGTCTTGCATCAAGGAGGCCTGCTCCAAGTGGGCTTGCTCCAAGGGTGCCTGGTTCAAGGGAGCCTGCTTCATGGGGGGCTGGGTTAAGTGATGAGGTTGTGGTGGTAATGGTTGTTGAGTTGCGGGCGGCTGCATAGAGCGCGTGTCTCTTAAAGGGGGGGGCGCGAGTATGGGAGTTGATGTTTGAGTTAACGGGATTTGTGCAGCGTTTTCATATACGGCCTCACCTTTATGGCCATTTTGTTCCATTGAATGCGCCATCTGAGCTAACGTTAAGCGCTCTAAATCAACCTGAGTTTCCATCTGAGCCTCTAATTGCCTTGTCACCTCACCTTCTTGGGGGCGCGGCATTTGGTGTCTTAAAGGCATCGTTTGAGATAGCGCTGGCACTTGAGTTTGATCTTGTAAAGACGCAAGATCTGGTGATGGGGGAATGGGCGGCGGCAGAACACCTCCATTTTCCTCTGATGGCAACTGGTCTGCAGGTGACAATTGTGATGAGAGATCAGAATGGCTTTGTGGGAAATCATCTTCCTCAGCACCAAAAGCTTTATTCACAAACTTATCTTGGTGATGACGTATTTGGGGCAATGTAATATCTGGGATATCACCGCCAAACTCACCCTCAATCATTTCACTCTGGTTGTCGTCTTGATGGTTGTCTTCTTCGCCAAAAAGAGCTGTTTCATCATTGACAACGGGGTTGTTCACATCAGTATTTAGGTTTTGTTCTTCAAAGGGATCATTACTTTGTGCCTCGCTGTCTTCATAAAAGTCAGGTGCAACCTGTTCATCTTCTTCAACGATCGGGGGGATATAATCAGCCGAAATTGAAACTTCTTCATGCCACATGGCCCCCTCAGCGGATAAATCAGCATCCATTATCAAAGCACTCATTCCCTTAAGATTGGCAGGATCATCCACATCCTCTTCATCTTTAATCTCTTCACTTTGACTGTCATTTTTTAAGGAGGGCTCAATGGCAGTTTGCAAACGCGGAGATAAAGATAAAATGGGGGACTTGGCTACGTTGCCATCTGCTTGCCCTTCATTTGTTTGAAACGCCAATTCCTTACGCAATGAAGCCAATTCAGCTTCCAATATTTCTCGATCGCTCTTTTGAACAGCAACCGCAGACGGGGGGGACACTGCTAAATCTGATGTAACAGCAGGCGTTTTAGACTGACTGGACTGATCACTCCTTAGTCCTTTGACAAGCGAGAGAGAGTATTTAGTGGCAATATCTTGTGCCAACAAAGTGGCTTGCTCAATCCAATTTTGATGCGCTACACAAAAGGGGCTTTCTAATAAATGAGAGACGCGCACCACATCCGCTTCTTTGAAAGACGCAATTTCTTCAAATTTAAAAATATCATATTGGTTTAACAAAGCTTCAGTTTTGCTATCAATGCCTTTAATCAATTGGAGATTATTGGTTGTTCCAACGCGCTTCGATTCTTGTTCTGTCTTGGTGGGGAGAACTGCCTTTTCATCTGAAACATAAGGCGTCACAACAATACGCATCTTATCAGGTTGTGCATTTTGCCCCCCTTCAGAAGATTCAGATTTTTGTTCAAGCGTTTCATCGATGTGATCGATATCACCGCCTTGATCTGTTTGGCTCGCCTGAATCTCGTCATTCTCATTCATGACGGCAAGAGCTTGAGTGAAGGTTTCGCTTAAATTGGTCACTATAGGAGAGACCTCATCCATAGGCGTATCATCAATATCTGGGGTGTCGTCTGGAACCAGGGGCTTGTCGCTTAGGTCTTCTTGGCTGGTTTTTTCTATATTATCTAATAGCTTTTCTTCAAACAACACTTGGTTAATTTGGATCAAATGATCCGCCATCAAACCAACCGTTTCGAGAGCTTGTTCTTTTTTCTTTATTTCAATGTGTGAGGCATCATGAATATCACTCACCAAAATATCAAACGCAGAGATTACGTCCTTCACAGAGCGAATAACAGTTTCATCTACAGAACTCATTAACCAGTCCCTTTACCAATAAAGCTAAATCAAAAAAATCACGGCTATTTCACCCTAAAATATAATCAAGCCATCTTAATTAAACCTCACCATTCCTTATAAATAATTGATGAGATTAAAATTCATTTTAATCTTTACGGCAAATTCATGATCACATCATGGCAAGAAAACATAAAAATACCCAGCTTGTGAAAGCTGGGTATAATATTAGATCAGAAAAAGATCAAAACATGAACGATTCTAAACCAAAGCTTAAGCGTTACGCGCTTCTTCTAGAGTTTTCATTCCGGCCTTTTTTGCCCCAACAAGACACGACATATTGCCAGGTGCATGTTGATTGGCTAGCATTTTCATATGCGCTTTTGGGATGTCATCCCAAGTGAATAGTTCTGACATACACGGTTGCACCCGCTCTTCAATAACCATTCGGTTGGCACTTGCCGCTTGTCTTAAATGCGCGAAATGAGAGCCTTGCACACGTTTCTGGTGCATCCAAACATAGCGGGCATCCATGGTTAGGTTAAATCCAGAGGTACCGGCGCAAAATACAATCATGCCGCCGCGTTTGGCAACAAATGTGGAAACTGGGAACGTTGCCTCTCCAGGGTGTTCAAACACCATATCCACATTCACGCCTTTACCGGTTATGTCCCAAATGGCTTTGCCAAATTTACGGGTCTCTTTAAACCAGGTTTTATACTCTTCACTATTCACCTTGGGGAGTTGTCCCCAGCAGTTAAAATCTTTACGGTTTAAAACGCCTTTAGCACCAAGCTCCATTACAAAATCACGTTTGCTTTCATCAGAGATTACGCCGATGGCATTGGCACCGGCTGCCTTAATCAATTGAACAGCGAACACACCTAGCCCCCCAGAGGCTCCCCAGACCAATACATTTTGTCCTGGTTTTAAATCATGCGGCATATGGCCAAATAACATGCGATAGGCTGTTGCTAATGTTAGTGTATAACAAGCGCTTTCCTCCCAAGTTAAATGTTTGGGGCGCGGCATTAGCTGTTGTGCTTGAACGCGTGAAAATTGAGCAAAAGATCCATCAGGTGTCTCATATCCCCAAATCTTTTGGGAGGTTGAATACATCGGGTCACCACCATTGCATTCTTCATCATCCCCGCCGGTTTGATTGCAATGAATAACAACCTCATCACCTACAGCCCAATTGGTAACATCAGAACCAACTGCCCAGACGATACCAGAGGCGTCAGAGCCGGCTATATGAAAGTCATCATCATGAACATCAAACACTGATATAGGTTCCCCAAGAGAGGCCCATACCCCATTATAATTAACGCCTGCCGCCATATTCAGCACAAGCACATCTTTGGGACCTATTGACCAAGTTGGTAAAACCTCAACTTGCATCGCTTTATCGGGCTGTCCTTGACGATCTGCGCGAATGGCCCAGCCATACATTTTTTCTGGTACAACACCGAGCGGAGGGATTTCTCCGATTTCATAAAGATCTTTGGTCGACATTTCTTTTCCTTATAAAAATAGTATGGCTAACTAAGATTAAGACAGTGATCTAAAAAAATAAACACTGACTGAATGATATAGAGGGTGATAAAAGTTGCAAAGCTCTAAGTCAATGGATCCATAGACGAAGAATTTACACTTAGCATCAAAAATTATATCATAAGCTGTAAAAATCCAATATGGCGATGATAGATCGAAACAAATAACAAAAAAAATTAAATAAAATTTTAGACCTTTTTTCACTCCAAACTTAAAAAAAGCTCAAACATTGTTTGGTATAAACAATTATACACACTCTGATGGCAGCTCAAATAAGTAGGAACAAGAAGGTTATGCACCCCCCCCAAACCCACCGTGTACCTTCTTATTTAACCACCCCACAATTTAACGTTTTAACAACCATAATAGCCAGTCTACTAAGTGCATGGACGTTGATCATTCTATGTTTCATGATCAACATAAGCTCAATATTGTTATTTGAAATTGAATTTGGGTCTCAACTCAAACTCTTATTGGAAGTTGGTTTCCTTATTGCTTGTACAAGCGCTTTATGGAAGCAAGCTTTTAAAATTTAAATTTACCACACGACAACCTGAAAAGGGTCGGTTACGCAAGTAACCGGCTCTTTCATGGTGTTTTAACGTTTGGTCTCTTTATTGAATTAGGACTTAGTTCTAAAACGTTCCCAAAGATCAGGCCGTCTTTGTTGGGTAAGTCTTTGTGATTGTTCTTTGCGCCACTTAGCTATTTTTGCATGATTTCCCTCTAACAATACATCAGGGATCGTGCAGCCTTCAAACTCACGTGGCTTTGTATAGTGTGGATGCTCCAATAATCCGTCTTCAAAACTTTCCTGCTCAAGGCTTTGCGCGCTCCCTAGCACGCCTGCGCGAAGACGCACCACACTATCGAGCAAACAATAAGCGGCCATCTCCCCGCCCGTCATCACAAAGTCACCGATTGAGACTTCTTCTAACTGACGTGCTTCAATCAGCCGTTCATCGATCCCCTCAAAGCGACCACATAATAACAGCACACCATTTGATTGGCTTAGATCATGCGCCATTTCTTGGCAAAAAGGACGACCGCGCGGTGAGAGATAAATACGCCGCGCATCTGGCACTAACTTCAGGCCGGCATCAATCGCTTTGGCTGCAATGTCAGCGCGCATAACCATTCCCGCCCCGCCGCCTGCGGGGGTGTCATCGACGGAGCGATGTTTATCTTGCGCATAATCTCTTAAATTTAAAGTTTTTAGATCCCATAATCCTTTTTGTAGAGCGCTACCGGTAACACTGGTTTCAAGTGGTCCGGGAAAAAGATCAGGAAAAAGGGTTAGACACACAGCGGTCCAGGCTTGAGCCATAAATTTATCTCATAAAAAATGTCAATTGAGACCAACAATACCAGATAATCGCTATGTGCAACAAAAAACTGATCCTATTCGTTTTTATCAGCTAATTATTTGACGCTTAGGCTTATCTTCTAACGAGGAGCGTTTTCTACGAAGGATGAGATAGTGAGACAAAAAGTGGACATGGCAACAAACGTATCATCGCCTCAATGTCTTTTTCGGTTACAAGGTAAGGCGCCCCTGGTAAAGCAAAAAATAATCCAGGTTGAGCGCGCTCCATCATCCAGATCAATCGAGATTGATCACAACGTCTCAAAGATTCGATCATCACTTCGCCGGCATAATCATTATCAAGAGAGGCAAGGATCTGATCTTGGTCGTTAATCACGTCGCCCACACAATAGATAAGCAAATCTGTAGATGACGCCAAATAGCCGCGTAATAATGGCAGTCCAGCTTCCCAGGCACTGAGTTCATGGACAACAACAGCCAGAGGTCCGTTCAAATGATAGCCGGCACGCGGGCCGGCCATTAAGATCCCTTGCAATTCTCCTTGATCAGAAAATTTTTTGCACTCTTTGGCCAACTGTCGTGCACTTTGATGCTCGCCCAGCACCATCACATTTGGTTGCTCAACTTGAGCTTGTAGTACTTCTGGGCCATTGCCATTTAACATGACGAATTCAGAATCAATCTGTGCAGCCTTGGAGCGCTGCTTAACCTCACGGCTGAGCGCTCGCATTGCGATCTTGCTCTCACGGCGCAATTCATGGACTTCAAGTCCTCGCTTGGCACCACAAACATGAACTTCTTTGGAAAAACTAAATCGAGAGGCTTGGAATAATGCCTCATCTTCCATAAAATAAGCCAGAACCGGTTTTTTTGATCCTTTGGCAAACTCAAAACCAGCAACTAAAGCGGCCTCATTCATGGGCCTTCCGCCTAATTTTAAGATAATTTGCTCGCTCATTTCAGTCCCCTTACCATCTGATAAGAACACTAAGTGATTCGTGGCCAAAAAATGAAATATAAAATTTATTTAAATCAATTCACAGCTTTAATAATGCTCAAGAAGACTCACTGTTAACTAGAAGGTGCCCCGTTAAATGACCGCCGCATATGTGCAAAATCAACAAGGCGATCATCAACCCCCCGATTTACAGACCCAGATGTGAACTGGTTGGCTTTACCACGTTTGCCAGCGCTTAGCCCTGTGGCAATCTCCAAAGCTTCATCAACATGACGGACAGCCCAGATACGAAACTCACCGCGACCACACGCTTTGACCACATCTTCTTTTAGCATTAAATTTAAACAATTGGCTTTGGGAATTATCACCCCTTGGCGCCCTGTTAACCCACGCGCCTTACATATATCAAAAAATCCTTCGATTTTTTCGTTTACACCGCCAACCGCCTGGACCTGCCCCAGCTGATTAATTGAGCCGGTAACCCCAATCCCTTGATTAATTGGGACCATTGAGAGCGCTGAGAGCAAGGCGATTAGTTCTGCCAACGAGGCACTGTCACCATCAACCCCGTGGTAGGATTGTTCAAAAACCAAACTGGCACTCAAGGCTAACGGGACATCTTGCGCAAAAGTTCCTGCCAAATATCCCCATAAAATCATGACACCTTTTGAATGCAATGCCCCGCCAAGTTCTACTTCGCGTTCAATATCAACAACCCGCCCAGACCCCATCCGCACGCGCGCGGTGATCCTATTGGGACGCCCAAATGCATAATCTCCCAAGTCGATGACACTAAGTGCATTGATCTGTCCTATGACTTCGTCTTGCGTCTCGACAATCTGGATACCGCGCAAGACATCTTCAATTGAGCGATGACGCATATGCGAGGCCCGCTCCTCACGCAATTTTAGGGTTTTTAAAACATCTTCATGGGTCGTTCTGTTATGTCCTTCAACGCCGGCCCAATAATTAGCTTCTTCTAGAATATCACGTAGGGTGAAAAAATTAACACTCAGTTTTTCACCATCACCGCTATCACGGGCACTTTGTTCAATCAAACGGGCGACACCAACAGCATCAACTTCCTTTAATCCCCGTTTTCGAACAATCCCAGCTATCAATCGTGCATAAGCAAGTTCGCTTTCGCCTGAGCGCAAAATTTCTTCATCAAACTCAGCTTGAATTTTAAAAATCTGAGAAAATTCAGGATCCATCTCATTCAATTTATAATAAAGAGATCGGTCTCCCAACAAAACTATTTTTACTTTTAAAGGGATCGCATCGGGCGTTAGACTGACCGGGCAGGTTATAGATCCATCGTCAATTGGAGAATCTATTTTAATTTCTTTGGTAATCAAAGCACGCTTTAAGCCCTCCCAGGCATAATTGTTTTCCAATAATTTGCGCGCATCTAACAACAAAATGCCGCCATTGGCCTGGTGCAAAGCGCCCGCTTTAATCTGCATAAAATCAGTGTTTAACATGCCCATTTCTGAAAGGGTTTCGATAGACCCCAATACATTACTCAAAGTGGGGTTCACTTCTTTAATAATTGGGGCTCCTTTGGTCGATACACCGCGTTCGGCATCCCCAGAGCTCACCAATACATTTACCAAATAACGGCGAAACCGTGGATCAACAGCGCTTTCGACTTGGCCTGTTATGACGGAGCCTGCATCCTCACCAATAAAAAAACCAACATGACGGACTAAATCATGCTCGACATCATCTAGATAACTCAAAACGGGCTTGAATTTTTCAAACCGGGCTCGGACCCCATGCAACGCTGCGCTGACGGCGCGCTTTGCCATTTCTTCATTCAAGGCTTGCAGTTCTTCTGCGCGTTGTTTTTGCTGCCCTGGTAGTCTTGCTAAAATTTCAGAAAGTTTCTGTTCGAGAGTAACGATTTTGGCTTCAACTATGCGCCGCTCATTTAGCGGTTTTTCAGCAAAATCCTCAGGCTCAATCATTTCACCATCTTCAATGGGAACCATAGTAAACCCGGTGGGCGTGCGCACAATTTCAATATTTTTTGTTTGCGCTTGTTCCATTAAATTATCAATGGCATCTTCTTGATCACTTTCAAAAGAAAGGTCTATCACGCGCCGGCGAGCGACATGCTCTTCACTATCAAATAAAGCTGGCAACCCAACACGCAGCTCATCCATGACATCAATCATCAAACGCGCTAAAACGGGCGCATCACCAGGCTTTAGTTCTAATGCACAAGGGCGATGGTTATGTTGAAAATTATTCACATAAACAAGATCGCGTGGTACATCCCAGTCAGCTACAGCTTTTTCTAACAATGACATAACGGCTGTTAGCTTACCGGCGCCGAATGGACCAACTGCAAATATATTGAAATTGTCTGAGCGCAAATTCAAACCCACATCAACAGCGGCTAAGCCACGCTCTTGTCCCAAAAGCCCTTCAAGGGGCTTCAGTTCTGCTGTTGTTAAAAAACCAAGATCAGCTGGGTTTACAGTTTTACAAAGTGCGGAGACTTCAATCGTCTCCTCGCTATTGGCACCCTTTGCCCCAAAGCCATCTCTTGCACCCTTACCCTTTGCGCCCTTACCCCTGGCGCCGGTTAATCCAAACATAAATGCCCCCACCTAAAAACTTAACGATCCACACTGCTTATCGTAGACTTAAGCTATATCCCACTATCAAAAAAAACAATCACCCTCTCACAAGAGCAATCATCAACCGGAAAAAAGCTCCAAGCCATAATCTAGATAAATCATATGATGTTAAGAATAAAATTGAAACCTTGATAATGTGAACTTATGCTAAAGTTACCCCCATTAAACTGGCATAAACCACAAAACTAACCCCCAAAGAAATTATCCCTATCGTCTGGCAAGACAAGAAATGCAAGTTTCTTATCTTGGTGCTCGTTTGGCTAAAATACGTTGCAGGGTCCGTCTGTGCATGTTCAACCGCCGCGCGGTTTCTGAAACATTGCGATTGCACAGCTCATAAACCCGTTGAATATGTTCCCAGCGCACCCTATCTGCCGACATGGGGTTTTCGGGCGGTGTTGCCTTTTCACCTGTTGCAACTAGTGCTGCAATCACATCATCGGCATCTGCTGGCTTGGCCAAATAATCAATAGCGCCCAGTTTAACCGCGCTTACAGCTGTGGCCAAATTTCCATAGCCGGTTAAAACAACCGCGCGCGCATTTGGGCGTGCTTCTGATAAAGCCTCAATCACTTGTAACCCATTGCCGTCATTTAAGCGCATATCTACGACCGCAAATGCGGGGGGGCAGGCTCGAATAAGAGCCAGGCCATCAACCACATTATCAGCTGTTTTCACGTCAAATCCACGCCCTTGCAGAGCTCTTGATAAACGATTTAAGAACGATTGATCGTCTTCAACAACAATTATCGAACGATCCTCATATAGAGACCAGTCGATCGCTTCCATTAGAAAAATCCTCCCAGATTTTTTTTAAAAACCTTCTAAAAACACGAAAAATTAGGCCTATGGTACATTAAATAATAAAGAAAAATCAAATTTTTGGTCGATAATAGTAAATTGACTAACCGTGTGCGTCTTAACTTTTAAAAAATCATCCTTGGTTTTGTGTGCCAATATCAATGGACCTGCGATCCCAAACGACTGTGACATAGGCCCCTTGATCAGGGGATTTGTTATTGCCAAATTTCAAGACAGCACCAGAGCGCTCAAGCAATGTCTTGGAAATAAAAAACCCCAGCCCCATACCACCTTGCACATTATCATCTGGGCGTCTTTTTGCCATAGACCTGGAGGAGACAAAGGGTTCCCCTAGCTTTTTTAACATCCCTGGAGAAAACCCATTGCCATCATCACGAATGTGAATTTTTAGATTTTCTCTATTCCAATGGGCCTTTACCACCACTTTGTTTTTGGAAAATTCAACCGCATTCTCAAATAAATTACTAAGGGCATAAATCATGCCCGGATTGCGCGCTAAGATGGGTTCTTTTTCATCCTCTTGTGCACAAGTCTCATAGGGTGCTTTGATAATTTGGATGTTCGCATTTAGTGCTTTTAGGGGTTGGGCCACCTCTTCTAGGAAATCACCAATAGAAGAGCTTGAGACCAAAACATCCCCGACACCGCCTTCTTGTGTTAATGTTTGCAATATTTCTCTGCAACGCACAGCTTGTGACCTGATCAGCAAAATATCATCTTTAAACGGGCTCTCATCGGTTAGTTCACGCTCTAATTCTTTTGCCACGAGAAAAATGGTTGAAAGTGGGGTACCAAGCCCATGAGCGGCGGCGGCGGCCA
>JAJFHF010000041.1 GCA_021775775.1 Hyphomicrobiaceae bacterium | reverse complement strand
ATTTAAGCAGAGCGAAAAACCCTGTCATGGCAAAGGTGAAAGCAAAGCCGGTGCCAATGGCGAGGAATGTGGCGAGGGGCGGTGTCGCAATGGGGGTGGTTAATGGGTCGCGCGGAATGAGTGAGAGGGCAGCAAGTGGATTAAATGATGGGATGTGCCAAGATAAGTAGGCGAGTACAAAAAGAATGGCCGAGAGGGGTGCCGCTAATATTAGGCTCGGGAAGCGCCAAGCACTATATAGTAAGCCGCCAGTGGTCAGGGCTAAAATGAGAGTGGAGAGGATGCTATAATCATCCATGCGCAAGAGCACAAATATTAGGCTTGAGATGATGGCTAGGGCCCCTGGTAAGCGTAGATCCATCTCGTCCCAGCTTCGTGTGGGGACTTGTGTTTGAGAGGCGGATGACTGTGGCGTTGCTTCTTCTTTTTTTAATCCAACAAATGCGATGGCCAATAAAGAGAGGATATAGGTGGCCATAGCTGGACTGTCTTGTGCGCTCCAGGCGGTGCCATACCAAATGAGGCCCCACAAGCTGGCACAAATTAAGCTGGCAAAGGTTATCCAGGGCCAGTTTCTGACATGGCAAGTGATGGTAATCGCGGCGGTGACAAACAATAGATAAATAAATAATGGCCAGGCAGCTGGTTGATTTGAGGCGACGAGCGCTGGGGTGGCATAGGCGCCAACAAGGCCAGCTGTGGCCAGCATTGGCCCGTGAAGGGCGGCGCAAAGCAGAGAGGCAATGGAGACAGCGCCCAGAAGAATAAAGGCGGTGAGGGGGGCTAGCATGTTGTAGAGGGCATAGGCGGCGTAACAAGTGGCAAAAATCCCTGTGATGCCAGCGGCGGTTATTATGCTGGGTATATTGGCGCTGGGTAAGGTATCAATTTTAATGGCAAAGGCCTGGCGGCGCAAGGCTTCGCCAGCCCCTAAGAGCGCGCCTGAAAAGAGCAGACTTAAGAAGATGCGAACAGTCGGTGTGAGGTAGCCTTCAACGATTGAATGACGAACGAGGAAAATAGCGCCCAGAGCTAGAGCAAGGCCGCCAACCCAGACAGACCATTTGGCACCGACTTGTTTTTCTAGGCTTTGTGAGCTGGTTTTGATTGCCTCTTTTGAGGCGGTGGCCTGAGTTTGAGCGATTTTTGTAGGGTCAATGGTGGGTGTGTTGATTGACGACCAGGGCGGGGTTGTTTTTGTGTCGCTTGTATCTTGTGGGCCAGGTTTGGTTTGGATGGGTGTTTTGTTTGTTGCTTCTTCAGTTGTTTGGCCGGTTACCTCAGTCGTGGTTTTGGCGCGATTTTTTTGTTCTAAATTGTAAACACGATCTCTTAATTTAAACAGGTTTTGTTTGTGTTGGTTGAGCTCTTGGGCTTGAGAGCGAACTTTAAAGAAGGCAATTGCGCTTAAAGCGAGCGGTAAAAGGTAAAATAAGAAATCGAACATGTTTTTGAGCTCTTAAAGATTAGATTTTATCGTTACTTTTTCTAAACTATACGTTGTTTAATTTATTTTGAAAAGGTTTTTTTACGCTGTTTAGAAGTTATATGGTTGATATGCTTAAACTAAGGATTGCCCCATTTTATTAAGATTTCTTTTTGATATTTGACAACACTTTTATTCTAAGTGAATTTGTTTTTATATGTATTTGCGTTTTTCTCTACTGCTTTATTAGATTTTTTGATGGAGTTTGTTGTATGCAAAGTGTTGGAGTTGGTTTGGCCTTAGGAGGCGGCGGTGCTCGCGGGTTTTCACACATTCATGCTTTGTATGCTTTTGAAGATATTGGGGTGCGTCCAGTTCTTTTATCGGGGACATCTATTGGGGCGATGGTGGCTGTGTTTTATGCGGCTGGATATGGAGCAAAAGAGATTGAAGCGTTTTGTTCTAGATTAGTGAAAGAGCGTTATAAAATTTTGACTAAATTTCTTAGCTCTGACTATGTTTCTTCTGCTCATGAGGAGGAAGATGAGGAGTTTCGTTTTGCTGAAATCAATATTGAAAAGTTGATTTCAGTGATTTTGCCTGATGATTTTCCCACAACATTTGAAGAGTTAAATCTGCCTGTTCGGCTTGTGGTGACAGATTACTATCAGCAAATTCAACATGTTTTTAGTCAAGGAGACCTTGTTCCTGCTCTGGCTGCATCGTGTGCTGTGCCTGGGTTGTTTAAGCCGGTGAAGATTAACGGACATGTTTATGTTGATGGGACTGCTGTTAACCCGGTGCCGTTTGATGTTATTTCTGGTGACGTTGATATTCTGGTTGGGGTGAATATTACGGGAACTTCCAAAGGAGACGTTGGGGTGCGGCCTTCAAAGGTTGATGTGCTTACCTCATTAAGTCATATTATGCAGCAATCGATCATATGTGCCAAAGCAGATATGCATAAACCTGATGTTTTGGTTCGTGCTGATGTTAAGGGAATAAAAATTTATGAATTCACAAAAATTCAAGGTATTTTAGAGCAAAGCGTTTTGTTAAGAGAGACGCTACGACAAGAACTTGTCGAAAGCATTGCTATGTTTAATAAGGGATAAGTTTTTTGTATAGAGTTTTGTATATTTTATTATTTATCACTTTGGTGATTGTTGTGTGCCGGTTGTTGTGGCCACTTCCTTCACTTAACGGACGTGTTTCTAGTTACGTTTTGCCTAATGGATTTCAAACGGAATTGGGCAAAGTGATCGAAAATGAAATGAAAAAATGGCCTGGAAAAACGGGAATTGAACCCCTTGTGACCGGAGAGCACGCTTTTGCAACACGCATCTTGCTTGCCCAACAAGCTCAGCTCTCGATTGATGCTCAATACTATATTTGGCATAATGATCTTACTGGAATGTTGTTGCTCGATGCTTTGAAAGCGGCAGCTGAGCGGGGGGTCCGTGTTCGTTTGCTGGTGGATGATAATGGTACGAGTTCATTGGATCAAGAACTTGCTTATTTAAATAATTTGCCTAATTTTGAAGTGCGATCCTACAATCCTTTTACAATTCGTTCCCCCCGCCTATTTGGGTATGTTTTCGATTTTTTTCGTCTTAATCATCGGATGCATAATAAAACCTTTACCATAGATAATGTCGCGACCGTGATTGGGGGGCGTAATGTGGGGGATGAATATTTTGGGACGGGTACGCAACCTTTGTTTATAGACTTAGATGTATTAGGGGTGGGGGCGATTGTTAAAAATGTCTCGTCTGATTTTGATCGTTATTGGAATAGTCAATCGGCTTATCCTGTTCACTTATTGACCCAACCTAAGGATGATGCTTCTGAGATATTTGACAAGAGATTGCGCAAGCTTAAAACCAGTGATGAATTTGATCAATATGCAGAAGCTATTCAACGCTCTCAGATTGTTAAAAAGTTAGCGCAAAATGAATTATCCCTTGAATGGGTGAATGTTCAGTTGATTTCGGATGATCCCGTTAAAACTTTGGGAGAGGCAAGCGGTGAACAGTTGATGGTCAACCAATTGTCACAGATTCTGGGACAGCCAAGTGTGGGCCTTGACCTGGTTTCACCTTATTTTGTGCCAGGCAAAAAAGGTATGGAATTTTTTAAAAATATTTCTGCAAAAGGTGTCAAAATACGGGTTCTTACGAATTCGATTGAAGCAACAGATGTTGTTGTTGTTCATTCTGGTTATGCAAAATATCGCGAAAAAATTCTTAAACTTGGTATTCAGCTTTTTGAATTGAAGGCTCAGGCTGAACCTGAGAAACACACGCATAAAGATAAAAATAAATTTATTGGATCTTCTGGTTCTAGCCTGCACGCCAAAACATTTGCAGTTGATGATAAACGTATTTTTATTGGGTCTTTTAACTTTGACCCTCGATCTGCTTTGTTGAATACAGAACTTGGTTTTGTAATTGAGAGTTCTGAGTTGGCACAGGCGATGAATAACTTGTTTGATAAAAAATTATCTGAGGCTAGTTATATTTCAAAGTTAGATAAAAACGGAAACTTGATTTGGCTAGATCATACTGTGGAGGGGGGGGAGGGTTATCAAATTGAGCCTGGTAGCACCTTATTGGAGCGGATCGCTCTTAAGGTTTTGGGTTGGCTGCCGATTGAATGGTTGTTGTAACTGATGGTTTTGATTTTGTTTCTATATGTGTTTGTATTTTTCTTGATTTGATCTTTTTGGTTGGGGCTGACTGTATTTGATAGAGGGGCCATTTTTTTAACAATTGGTGCATCCGTTCGAACAAAGTTCGAACTATCTTTTTAAAGAGAGGGTGACCATTTCTAAAAAGAAATGGCGCACCCGGCACGATTCGAACGTGCGACCTCTGCCTTCGGAGGGCAGCGCTCTATCCAGCTGAGCTACGGGTGCTTCTTAAAGAGGTGCGGAAACATAACTGACTTTGGTAGTTCTTACAATTGTATTTTTCTCGTAATTGCTTTTGATTATCAGTTTATTTTCATCCATAGCGCGTGCTTTGCATTTACATGCTGGTGCAATTGAGATAACGCATGGCTGACACCACTATTTAACAAGATGACAGTTTGGTCGCTTTCTTATAGATTTTGGGTTGAATTTAGGCGTTTTGCCAATTTTGAGGGGAATGCAGTTTGGCTAAGAAAAGAATAGTGATTGTGGGCGGTGGATTCGCCGGTGTTTTTACAGCCAAAGAAATGGCTAGAAAAATGGGCGATGAAGTTGATATCGTATTGATTAACAAAGATAATTACTTTGTTTTTCAGCCGCTTTTGCCTGAGGTTGCGGGGGGTGGGATTAACTCATCTGATGCTGTTACGTCGTTGCGACTTTTGCTGAAAAAAGTGCAAGTGCGTATGGCAGAGGTTAAGAATATTGATTTTGAAGCCAAGACTCTTACGCTTTTGCAAGGTACACGGCGCATGCCTGTTGAGATTGAGTATGATCATCTTGTGCTTGCGATGGGACAAACGGCCGATTTATCGCGGTTTCCCGGCCTTAGCGAACATGCCCTGACCATGAAATATATGGGGGATGCCTTTACGCTGCGCAATCATGTGATCCAATGTTTGGAATATGCTGATGTCGCCCGGCTGCCTGAGATTAAAGCGCGGTTGTTGAACTTTCTTGTGGTCGGGGCTGGGTTCTCTGGTGTTGAAACTGTGGGAGAGATTAAGCATCTGATCGATAAATCTTTGAAATATTATCCCAATATTTCTGCCGATGAAGTGAATGTGAAGCTGATTGAATTTGCTGATCGTATTCTTTTGGAATTGCCTGAATCACTTGGCGTTTATGCAAAAGAACAGCTTGAGAAAAATGGTGTTGAGGTGCTGACAAATGTGGGTGTGAACTCCGCCACTGGGACCAGCGCTGAACTGTCCACCGGGGAGATCATACAAACCAGAACGGTTTTGGCAACCATTGGCACCGGGCCTAACCCGTTAGTGAAAAAACTTGGGCTTGATATGCAATGGGGCAAGATTAAAGTTGATCGCTGCATGCGCGTACCGGGCTTAGAGAATGTCTGGGCGCTTGGTGATGCCGCCTTAATCCCAATGAATGATGAGCCTTCAGAGCGGCATGATTTTGCGCCGCCTACCGCGCAATTTGCTGTGCGCGAGGGCAAACAGCTGGCGCTTAATATTCGCCGGGTCCTGCAAGGCTGGGAGCTGAAAGAGTTCGCTTATGTAAGCCAAGGGTCTATGGCGTCGCTTGGGGCTTCAAAAGCTGTGGCTGAAGTGAATGGCTTTAAACTCAAAGGGGTGTTTGCTTGGTTGTTGTGGCGTTCATTTTATTTGTCCTTCCTACCAGGCTTTGTGACCAAAATTCGGGTGTTGCTGAATTGGATTTTGCACTCTTTCGTGCCGCGCAATATTTCTATGATTGAGGCACCAACCAAACCAGCTACCAAATATGTGTATTTCCGCAAAGGGGACAATGTGTTTGATAAAGGCATGTTTGCGGATGGCTTTTATACGGTTATAGACGGTGGTTTTGAGTTGTTGCTTAAGGATGAGGCCACGGGCGAGAGTGTGAACCGAACTTATGGACCTGGCCAACATTTTGGCGAGCGGATCATTCTTGGCCGGGCGCGGCGCACGGGGCTTGTGCGCGCGACGGAGGATTCTAAATGTCTTTGGGTGGCGCGTGATGACTTTAAGCGC
>JAJFHF010000005.1 GCA_021775775.1 Hyphomicrobiaceae bacterium | reverse complement strand
GGGTGGATGTGAAAATGCACAGCAAAAGGCCAACCTAAACCACGTTGGATTGTATCATGACCAGATGGCAATTCGATCCAATCCTCTCCGCTGAACTTATAGCCATCATTTGAAAGGCTAAGCAAGCGGTGATGCACCAACCCAAATTGTTCTAAATAGCCATCATGTGAGCCAATAATTTTAGATTGATTTCCTTTGGTTTCATAATGAGCCTTTACGTGGGGGGGGCCACTAACCAAACTTGGTGTTTGTGAATTTTCAAGTGTGTCATCATGAATAAATTGAGCTGAAGATCTGTTATTAATGGTCAATGTTGAATGGGAAACTGTCGCGCGTGCATTTTGAGACATCGTCGGGTACGCTGGCGGGGCCGCTCCGCAATTTACAATCACAGGGCAAGTGCCAGATGACATTTCAAAAGAAAGACAGCCAGCATGCGCCTTCTGGCTAAGTTCAAAAGTTGAGGCACGGCCACCATCCATCAAGACGACCACATTGCCCTTTTGTAAACGATAATAATGGCTGTTGGGCGCTTGGTCTAAAGGTTTATTCGAAACATCATCATAGGCCATTGCCGTGCTTAAGGTATCAGGTAGTGTGGTGCCCGACCCATTAAACCGGCTCATCAAACCATCACCGAGACGCATATAATGGATCATCGGCAACATACGATTGATGGTTTTTACCAAAGCTTCAGGAGGTTCAAAATTTCTGGTAAGAAAACATTGTTTGAGCGGGAGCAGGTCTAATAAAAAGCTGGCTAAAACTGAATTGTCACGCGAGATATGCCCCCCATCAGGCAAGATTTGTCGGTCAAGTTCAGCGCATAGGGAGCGAACCTGTTGGTCAATATGCTTTTCTTGGTTCGCCACACAAAGCCGCGCAAACACCAAAGCAATAAGCGACAACAGCCGTGGTTTTCCCATAGAGGCATGCACCCCCGTCATTGAAAGGTAGCGCATGTGATCGTCAATGCAGTTCATCATTTGCAAATAAGATTTCTCATCTGCATTATCCAAAATAAAATTTGAATGGGAAAGCCAACAAATTAAACGCCGTGCGGTAACTTCAGCGTCCCAAGCCAATCCTTTTTGAGAGGTGAAATGATTAAGCCATTGCTGTGTTAGATCAAGAGTTTGTGTATGCGAACGATCTGTTCGCGCAGCGCGCAAATTACGCAACCAGCTAAAGCTGTGCAATTCTTTGGCCCAGCTAATATTCGGCGGCTCAACAAAATAGGGCGAACGCCCTTCAAGCAAAATCGTAGCCCCAGCAAGTCCAAATTGGCCCATATCAAGCTCAATAGAAAGGCTTGGATCAGCTGTTCTTAAGTCTCTAGGCACCAATAACAGTTGATTTACATCACGATTATCATACAGCCAACTAAGCAAAGGCGAGCGCTTAAGCCCAAGAGCTACGTCGCGTTTGGTTTTATCCAAAGACAAAACAGATGAAGGCGTACGATTAAAGAATTTTCCCATATATATCTTAAATTTTAAAGGGCTTCCAAAGTAACATTGTTTATCATCATAGGATCAACAAACAAATTTGCCAATCACAGGTCTTAATATCGGGCCATAAACCATCAAAAAAATGGCAATTTGGTGTGTTTTTATGAAGTTACACCCATTAATTAACAATCAAACGAGCGATGTAGAACCCATCAACTCCTTTTAAATCATCCTTTAAAACCTCAAGCGAGGGCGGCGTGTAACAAGGCAACAACCTCACATCGCCGTTATCTGTAAGCCATTGGGCTTGCCCATATAACTCATCTAATTGGCACGGCTTTCTTTGAACATGAGGGTGATCGTTTAAAAATCGTTCGATTTGCAATTCGCCTTCCTCAGGTTCTAGCGAACAGGTGCAATAAATCAAAGTGCCCCCCGTCTTTAAAAACTTTATGGATCGCTCTAGCAGTTTTTTTTGTAATTTGCTCAACTCAAAAATAGAGTCTTCATTCTTGAGGTGCAAAATATCAGGGTGTCGCCTGATGGTGCCGCTCGCAGAGCACGGCGCATCCAGCAAAACCGCATCAAATTTTTCTTCAGGTTCAAAATTCAGCACATCTTCAACAACAACAGTCGCTGTATAATGAAGGCGTTCTAAATTTTGATGCAAACGTTCAAGGCGCTGGGATGAGATATCAAGAGCAGTAACGGTTGCTCCTTGTTGGATAAAGGCGGCTGTTTTGCCCCCAGGAGCTGCGCAAAGATCAAGCACCTTAACGCCGTTTAAATCACCAAAAAGCGTTGTGGGCAAATGGCTAGCAAAATCTTGCACCCACCATTTTCCATCCTCAAAGCCCGGCAACTGAGGAATAGGCCCCTTTGCCGCCAGTCGCAAACACCCCCCTTTTAAAACACGGGCCCCAAGCTTGTCGGCATAAAGGGGAGGGTCGTCTTTAACAAAGATATCAAGAGCGGCAGGTTTCAACACCGCTTCTGCAATCAGATCTGCGGTGTCAGACCCATAATTTTTGCGCCATCTCTTCAATAGGTAAGGGGGGATGTTGCGATGCTCATCAGGGCTTTTGGCCAAAAGGTCTTTTCCCTGATCCGCGACTTTGCGCATCACAGCATTGACCAGCTTAGCAAGGTGACGCGACTTATCGCTGGATTTTGCCTGATGCACAGCCATATCAATGGCGGCATGCACAGGCACATCAAGATATAAGATCTGTACGCTGCCAAGCGTCAAAATCTCATTCACTCTTGTTTTTTTAAGAGGTCGTTTTTCAAGAAAGTGTCCAAGCACCCAATTAAGATCGCCAAAATGGCGCAATGAGGCCATTAATAAAGAGCGAGCAAAGCCTTTATCTCGAGGCTCAAGTCTTGTCCAGTTTGGGTCAGCTTCTGCTTTTGCAAAGATCTCATCAAGCGGACGTTTATTATGGATCACCTCAAAAAGCCAATCGGCGGCAATTTGCCGTGCACGTAGCCCAACAATATTTTTTGCTGGTTTATGAGAGGGGCGCCCCACCTAAAACTACTCTTCTTGCTCGGGAAGCATCCCAAGCGCGATCAAATAGGTAGATAAAACAGCTTCTTCTTCTTCTCTTACATGAGGTTCTTGTTTGCGCATTTTAATAATTGAGCGCAAGGCTTTGATATCAAAGCCCATGGTTTTGGCCTCAGCAAACACTTCACGAATGTCATCCGTAATGGCTTTTTTTTCTTCTTCTAATCTCTCGATACGCTCAATGAACGCACGCAAATGCTCTCTCGAGCTACCCTCAAAATCCATTCTTCACACTCAATATATCTAAAAGTTTATATGATCCGGCAATCTACTGGCCAAGTTTGAATTAGGCAAGGCCTGAGGTAAGGTTTTCAAATTTTTTTCATGGGGGAGTGTGTAAAGATAAAAACGCAAAAAAACACACGGAGATGGACGTATTAAAGTCAAACCAGGTTTTGAAGTTTTAGAAGATTGGAACAGACAGCGAATTGATATCAAATTTAATGAATTAGTCTTGGAAGAGAGGAGATGAAAATAGCTAGGGCCAACTCTTAATCTATCGCGAAGTCGTACTTTATTTCAAACATCAACTTGCAAAATATGACATTGATTTCATCAATGCTGGCGAAGGATAGTGACTTTCATTGTGCTTCGGTCTTACTCTAGCTTAGTTTTTGCAATTGGTTTTTTCGAGGGTTTTAGCGTGTTTGATGAGTTCAGGGTTATCAATCAATTTCAGAGCTTGACGTGCATCGGCGCAATTGCTGGCCTTGTCTGTATTCGCGATAGCGCGCAGGGCAAAGAAATAACCTGTCAGTGAATTATGTTTAGCAGCATTGTCAATCAACTGTGTGCAGGCTTTCACAATCTGTGTGTTGGCAACTTTACCACCGCCTTGAGTGCAGGTTTCAAAATCTTTTTCTAAGCCATCATAGGCATTTGCTGATGTAAAAGACAGCACACTGACACACACAATTGATAAACTTAAACGAGGTCTCATAGCCACAACCTTTCTTCAAACGAAACATTACAGGTTAGTCTCCATAATATGCCGAACCATGTAAAGTTAAATATAGAGACATGACATAGATGTAATGTACGAAAAACAATAAGGACGTTTGAAAAAATGATGGATAAAACTGTTTTGCCGTTTGAGGGCAGCTTTTAGATAAAGATGATTTCTTCGCGTTGATATAAGCGATGATACTTTTATGCATACTTTGTTTTGGCTCTAAAACAGATGCTATCTGGTTCCCCCAAAACAACCAAACCACTCAACTTTAGTTCAATTTCATCTCCAATCAATATTGGACAAAGAGTTTCAGTTTTACAAATTTGGCAATAACCTTTATTTGCTGGAGAAGGAATAAAAAAAATAGCCAGGTCAACTGCATAAGGAAATATGAAATGAATCGTCTTCAAAACAAAGTAGCTGTCGTCACCGGTGGGAATTCCGGTATTGGTTTATCCAGCGCTCAAGCCTTTATTAATGAAGGGGCAAAAGTTGTCATTTTCGGTCGCAACCAGAACACGCTAGACACGGCCTTAGAAAGCCTTGGCGAAAATGCCATCGCCGTGAAAGGTGATGTCACCAGTGATGCTGATCTGGATGCTTTATATGCCACGACTGTGCAACGGTTCGGCAAGATTGATGTCATTTTTGTAAATGCAGGTATTGCCGAATTTGTCCCCTTAGAGGATGTGACAGACGATCACTTTGACAAACATTTTGATATCAATGTGAAAGGCGCGTTTAAAACCGTTCAGCGCGGGCTCGATTCATTGAACGACAATGCCTCGATCATTTTAACGACATCGATAACCAATCAGGTGGCTCTGCCAGGAGGGGCATCTGTTTATTCTGCGACCAAAGCGGCCCTTCGCTCTTTTGCACGTACATTTTCACGCGACCTGTTAGAGCGCGGCATTAGAGTGAATGCCATATCACCTGGCCCCATCGCCACACCTATTTTTAGCCGGATGGGACTACCAGATGAAGCTGTTGATGCAGTCGAGGGGCAATTGGCTTCTTCCGTGCCTTTGCAGCGCATGGGTGAACCGCGAGAGATTGCAGATACCGTGGTCTTCTTAGCTTCAAATGAATCCTCTTTCATAGTTGGCGCCGAACTGGTTGTCGATGGTGGGATGACCCAACTTTAAACTCAACTTAATGTTTGGTGAAGCTGTAAGTAGATGAACCAAACATTAATTCACCTGCATGCCAAGCTCACCAGTTGCCCCAAAATTACCACTCCAGGCAAACCAATAAGCAATATGGCCGGGCAATCTGTACAATTTTTCACCTTTGTCGCTGATAAGGGCCTCTTCGCTTACCTGCCAAACTTGACCATCAAGAATGATTTCTTGATCCGTTTTGCCGGCCTTAAACGCTTGCCCCTTGGTACGGTAAGCCCGAACAGATCTCGTAGAAGGATCGCCCAGCAATGTCAGTTGCACAATCCCAGCCGTATCATTAATCACACGCCTGGTTTTAAAGAGCGACAAAGGCCAGGCCTTTTCATGAGCTGAGCCGCGCAGGGCAAACACATAATCTTTAGCGCGTAATTTGCGCTCATCAACAGCGGCGGGAAACATTAAATTAGGGCTAGAAAAATAATCATTATAAGGCCGCCCAGGCGTATAATCACGTTGATACCCTGTCTCTAGCGACAACACCTTTGTCCTTGGGTGAAGATGGTGCCATTTTTTCCAACTCGTGATAACAACCGGTCTTGTTTTTAGCTGAATGTTCGACCCAGTCAGTGTTCCCACAACCGGCTTTCCGGCAAATTGATTCCATAAAGAATTGGTTTCTTTGTCATACATAAGTTTATTGGAGCGATATAAGAATCCAGAAGAGCCAAATATAAGCGGCTTTGTGCGCCCCTCTAACAATGTTTCATACAAAATACCAGACCCGCAAAGCGTGCAGTAAGCAAGGCTAACAGGCACCCCGCCAATCACATCATTAAACATCTCGTGCCAATCCATCATGCGCAAGGGGTAAGCGCGTGCATCACCATTAATTTCGACACCAAAAATAAGTTCATCATCGGTTAAATAGCGGGCTGTTTGCGGCTCGATGAATTTTGGATTGGTCAGCGCCGGGATCCCATCTTTAAGAACACCGCCCCAGGCAATTTCTTCAAGGCGAATGTCATGACGCACGCCAGGGTATAAAAACACATTAAAATTAGGGTCTATATTTGCCATAATCTTGGCTTTAAAAACATCATACCCCTTAAAGGGTTTAATCTCACTTCGAGCTTGTTGCCACAACATCCAGTCATGCCACCTGGCCCCTGCATCAGCGCCAGATAGAGTGCGCAGAGCTTGAAGGAGATCCCTAGAATCTTGCCCCCCAAACCGCAAGACTTGTATCAACGCTGGTATCGCCGTTTTTGCTTTGGAGGTTGCTAACCATGAAATGGCTGCGGTGCGTTTTACCCGGTCCCTATCAATAAGCAAAAGACTTTTTTCCAAAATAATCTCATCATTGATAAGATTAGGTTTGGCCAGAGCAGAGGTCACACCGACAAAAAAAGTGACAAGCATCAGGCTAAAAACAGCATATTGTTTTAAAGAGGCGCATTGTTTCAAGGCCATGATCTAGCTCCATAAGATGATCTGTTAGACCTAGAGTAGACAAGCATACCAATAAATTTGCACTACAACTCTCTTCAAGTGCTTGTGAGAGTTCGTGCGCGGCATAGAAAATCCAAACCATCAATCAGCGAGGGCGATTAGCTTTAATAATAATTGATATGCCTTGTATATGAATAGGGTTATTTTTTAAAAATCGGTCTTAGTGCTTTGCCCAGTTGTTGACAGAGTTTGTCACAGTTTTTTTCTTGCACATTCGTAAACCCAAATATCAAAGCGTTCTGTTCAGTCTCTTGCAGAAACGTAGCCGAAAGAGCATTAATAGCTATATTGCTTTTTGCAGCTAGGGCGACAAGCTGTCGATCTTTAATATGCGCTGGCAGGTAAGCCAGAAGATTCATACCACCTTCATGGTGAGGAATATTGAGTTGATCAGAAAAAACTTCATTCAATGAATTTGTTAATATAGTGCGCCGCCGTTCATATGTCGTGCGCATACGTTTAAGGTGGCGAAAGAAGTGACCATCTTCCATGAATTGAGCGACCACCTTTTGCTGAAATGTCGCAACCCCTCTATCGCGATAATTGACGATGGTTTGGGCCTTCTCAATTAAATCGTCAGGGACGACCAGATAACCCAAACGTAGACTGGGAAAAAGCGTTTTACTGAAACTACCAACATACAATACGCGGTCCTGCGTATCCAAGCTCTTAAGGGCTGGCAGTAATTTTCCTGTATAGTGAAATTCTCCATCATAGTCATCTTCGATAATCCATGCGCGGCGTTTCGCAGCCCAAGCTAGTAAGGCAATCCGGCGTGGCAAAGACATGGTAACATTTGTAGGGCTATGATGTGAGGGAGAGACGATTGCCAGGCGGGCATTGCCAGCTTTAACAATGCCTTCTTCGACACTCAGTCCATGCTTATCTACACGAACTGGAATAGCGCGAGCGCAAGATCTTAATATAGCCTCTTGAGTACCAAAATACCCAGGCTCTTCTAGCCAAACTTTATCGCCCGCTCGCAAAATCAATTGTATGACCAGATCTAGAGCACCTTGGTAACCATAAGTAACGACAATATTATGAGGGGAGGTATGCACCCCGCGTGATAATGCCAAGTAGCGCGCAATATTCTCTTTTAAAGGGTAATATCCCGTGGGGGCAGGGTACTTTAAATCAATGTCACAAAATTTACGAGCTTCACTGGAGGTAATACGTGACCATAATTTTCTGGGAAAAACATCTAGTGCCGGATGCCCCAATTGAAAAGGCACGATATTTCCAACTGTGACATCAGCTTGCATACGAGGCTCTTTTTGAAGCTCCGATTGCTTCAGCTGATGGTTGGGTAGGTTAATAAGTTGTTTGGAGATAATGCTGCCACGCTGACCATCACGGACCATATAGCCCTCCGCTGTCAGTAATGCATAAGCCTCTTCAACAGTGCCACGCGCAACCGATAATTCACTTGCTAAACTACGAGACGAAGGCACACGATCACCAGGACAAACAGACCCTGAGTGCACAGCATCACAGAACCGTTGGTAGATCTGAAGATAAATAGGGATCGGATCGTTGCGATTAATGGTTAGTTGGTGCATGAGAGGCCTAACTAAAAAGCTCACCTATTTATGGACTAGTAGTTTAATGACTTTATGGATCTTTATGATAATCCATAAAATGATAAATAGTCAGTATATTTTCAAAAAAATTAAATTAACAATCGTTTTAATTTGATCAAAGAGGTATGTGATGAAGCTCGTTAATATATTCGTTTTTTCCCTGGTTTGGATAACCCTATCTTCTGTTAGTTATGCAGCTGAAGTAAAAAGTGTTCTTAGTAAAGACTTACCTGCATTACCAAAAAACCAAGAAGTGGTGATGGTTACAGTCGAATATGCTCCTGGTGGGTTTACCCCTCCCCATCGTCATAACGCTCATACATATGTGTATGTCCTTGAAGGCAGTTTAGGGATGCAAGTGACAGGGGGTAAAGAAGTAACATTAGTGCCAGGTGATACTTTTTATGAATTACCAGATGATGTCCACGTGGTTAGTAAAAATATGAGTAAGACCAAAAAAGCAAAATTCCTTGCTCTTCTTATCAAAACCAAAGGCAAGCCAATCTTAGAGTTTCTGAAGTAAGCCGCCCTTTGTGTAAAGCTTGCCCACTGATCTGAATTGGTGGGCATACTCAACCATTTAAAAGATCAAAGAAAGCAATTGTTCTATGAAAATTTTTAAGATTTGGGCAGTTTTAATTGCATGCTTTATGCCCATAGAAAATGCGAATGCAGCTTCAAAAACCATTGGTATTTTGGTGTTTAATGGCTTCTTAACCAGCGATGTCACAGCCCCTCTTGAAGTATTTGGCGCAGCTGCCAATCAAGTCAAAACGAATGGCTATAAGGTAATTCTCATTTCAGCTCATAAAAGTTTAAAGATAAAATCAGAAGAAGGCTTAAACATCCTAGCTGATAAAAGCATATATGATCCCTCAGAGCTTGATGTGTTAATCGTGCCAAGCGCATATAACATGGAACCTTTGTTATCGAATAAAGATTTAATCCAATTCATTAAACGCCAAAACAAACCATCAACGTGGTTTAACAGCAATTGCTCAGGAGCATTCCTTTTAGCTAAGGCACAAATTTTAGATGGAAAAAAAGCAACCACGTGGGCCGGAGGTGAAAAAGAGCTAGCCAAAAACCATCCAAAAATTAAAGTGCAATATGATACAAACGTCGTGGTCGATGGACAAATAATTACTTCAAATGGCGGTCCCGTATCTTATCAAGCCGCCTTTGAATTGCTTGCCAAACTAAGCTCACCAGATTTTGCAAAAAAGATATCCCAGCAAATACAGTTTGATCGTTTGGCCACTGCTTTTTGAATAAAGCGCCATCGATTGAAACACCTTTGATATAAAGGGCCTTATATTCCCCACTGCATTCAAAAAATAACAGCCCCTATTTGTACCATTCAAATAGGGGCTATTTTTATCTCTTATGCCACACACTCATCTGCGAAAACGAATGTTGAAATTTTCGCGAGGTTTCACGAATGACAAACGGTATATCAACCGGTTCATCCAGCAATTCAAACTCCGGGGCCAATAAATTTGTCAGACCTTCAAGGGTAGTGAAGTTCTCACCCGTATCAGCTTTAAACCCACCAATCCAATTCTCGCGCGGCGTAAACTCTTCTAGCCAGGTGTAAGGTGAGGCAAGGACCAGCAGCCCACCGCTATGAATCCGATCTTTAATCAGATTTAAGAATTGAGCCGGGTCATACAGGCGGTCAATTAAATTGCCAGCAAAAACAAAATCATAATCTGCATATTTATCATTTAGATTGCAGGCATCACCTTGCATAAATCTAATTTTATCTTTGATCGCGCTATAGCCATCAAATTCATCAAGATTAACATCACGATAAGTCATCAGCTCACCTTGGTCTTGGATGACATAACGTTGCGAGCCAGTGTTTTGTAAATTGGTCGGCGCTTCAATCAGGCGAGCAGAAAAATCAACCGCGTCAACATGATCAAAGGTTTTTGCCAATTCAAAAGAAGAGCGCCCAGTGGCACAACCAATGTCGAGCGCCTTTTGAGTTTTTCGTCCCTCTAAGTGGGGTAAACAGTGATCGATGCAAGCAACAGGAAAATTGGGAACAGATAAATGAGGTTCCCCATAATGGAATTCAATATATTGTGAGACCATAAAATCAGTTTCATAAATATTTAAAACCGGTTCCTCTAATGGCTCTCCTTCAACATAACGAAGGCCAGCATGTTGAAAAAAGTGGCGGCGGAAGGCATAGCGGGAATCTTTAATCGCATAATTCCCTGTAGAGATCCAACACCCTCCTTTTAGCAAATTATGTTTTCCATCAAAGGTTGGCGAGGAAAAATCGTCATAAGCTGGGTGGACATCATAACCCTCAAACCCATCCATTGGGCTCTCGGTCCATTGCCACACATTGCCAATAATATCAAAAAATCCATTCGGGCATTCATGACGCGTAACAGGACAAGAAGACATCGGTCCTTCAAGGTTTATGTTGCCTGGTGCATTCTCCCAATAGGGCTGATCGGTGTCCATCAAGTCGCGAAGCTTATGCCACTCCGGCTCTGTCGGCATACGAATGTTTTTACCGGTTTGCTCTGATTTCCATTGGCAAAAAGCTTTGGCCTCAAGGTAATTAATATCCACCGGCCAATCCCAAGGCATCTCGATTTCTTCCAGCATGGCGCGGTAAAGATATTGATCTCCATCCATAACCCAATAAACAGGATGTTCAGCTTTGGTGAATTGTACCCAATTCCACCCCTCATCGTCCCAGTATGTTTTGGTTTGGTAACCTTTTTCTTTCACAAACTCCAAAAATTCTTGGTTAGAAACAAGATATTTAGACGCTTTGAAAGAAGAGACTTCATGAGTTTGCTGTCCATATTCATTATCCCATCCATAGAGCGGATCGGTTTTATCTTTGCCCAAGGTAATTTGACCACCATCAACAACCAGCAATTCGTTTTTCGGGCCCCTTCCACTTTGTTGGCAGATTTTATTCCAGATGGAATGCGGGCGTATAAACGCCAACGGTAGTTCGCGAATAAGAACTGATGTGGTCTCTAAGTGAATGCGTTCATGCTCGATCCCCATCATGACAATCCACATAGGATTTTCCCAATCAATCGGCAGGGTAAAATCACAGTTGCGAATAAAGCGGTCAACAATCTCACGGGTTTTATCGCGGTAAGCTTTCACTTCAGCCGGGGTTGGCCAATCATAATTAGTTTCGTTAAGGTCATCCCAAGACATCTCATCAACACCAACCGCTAACATAGACTCAATTTTAGGGTCAACGCGTTCAGTGATCAAGCCAGCGACATTAAGCTTGTTGATGAAGAAAACTGATGTATGCCCATAATAAAAGATAAGAGGGTGACGCAAAGAATTGGCTCGTTCATAAAAGGCTTCGTCCCCGTTCAAGCACTCAAAGATATTTTCATAAAGGGTGAAGCTTTGATGAAAATAATCCAGAATTTCCTGTCTTTTGGCTTCGATGTTTCCATCATTTAAAATCAAAGTTTTAGAAACGATGTTACCCAGCTTTAACTCAAGGTCGCAAACGGCTTCAGTTTGAGAAGACATAAATAAAAACTCCGCAGTTTATGGTCATCAGTTTAAAAATGCAGTCTATCGTGATGCAGATGAAGATGGTCATCAACTTAACATCAACTAAATGTTATCAGTTTGATCCCAGGAAAATATCCAAAAAAAGACAAAACCACAAATAAAATTGAAATGAAGACCTAAAATAGACGTCAAACTTGAGTTTATTAACTTATGGCTCATTCTGGCTTACGCGTTTTATCCAAAGTCGCGAATAAATCAGCAACAGCCTTTTTGGCTGGTGGATTTTTGTCCACCAGCGGCGTGAGTTTTGTTAGCAGGTCTTTGGCTTCTTCAACTTTATGACGTCTCAACAAGCTTAAACTCTTCAGCCACATGGCTTCAGGGAAATTAGGTTTCTCTTGTAAAATCTTATCAAACAAGGCCTCCCCTCTTAGTTGCACAGCTTTATCAGATGATTGAGTGATATATTGACCAGCGGTTAAAGCAATGATCATATCATCCGGCGCCAATGCAACAGCCCGCTCATATAGCTTGATCGCGTCTTCCTTGCGTCCAAGAACGTTGAAGCTTTTTGCTAGCATCATGATGTCTTTTAAGGGCGCATCTGGTTTTTGAACACGAGCCTCAAGTCTGGCAACCATAGCCTGGATATCGGGCTTGCCATCTGCGCCCATAACAGGTGGTTTTCCCTGCATTTGTTTATGAGGCGATGCCTTTTGATGTTTATGAGGCGATGCCTTATCGGCTGTTTTCATAGCTTTGATTTTATCTGTCAAACTCATTTGACCCGCAACATGTGGTGAAACATTGCGCTTAATTGGCTGGTTACCAAGAAAGGCTGTCAGTCCCGTTGTCGCAACCACAAAGCCGATGCCACAAATGATACCAAACAGCGGGTATGTCCTTTGAATATAATTTGGGGGGGGGCTATGAGTTGCATTGCCGGCTTGTTGTAAAGCTTCGAAGGTTTTATCAGCTTGCTTTAGTAAGGTTTCTTTTTCTTTTTCATACTCAAATGGATCAAGTTTTTTTTGTGTAAGCGCTAAGTCCAACTCTGTCAGCTGCTGGGTTAGTCTATTTTTTTGATCATCCCAATCGGCGACCTCTTTGTTCATCTCAAGGCCCCAGCCCAAAGGTTTGTCGGCCCGCCGCCTCCAAAGGGGGAAGAGAACGAAAAAGATAACTGTAAAAGACATAAGCGCGATGGTGAAATAAATGGTCATGGGTCCTCGCAACGGGGGTTAATTGGGTGAATTTTGCTGTTGTTCAGGGCTTTGCTGTTGGTGATCTGCAGGCAGTGGCGTTTGTGAGTGAGATCGCCATTTTATGATGAAAATAATGATGGCGAGAAACATGAAGGCAAATGGGGCAATCCAAAGCAAAGCATAAGTGCTATTAAAAGCGGGGCGCATCAAAACATAATTCCCATAGCGTTGTTGGAAAAAGTCTAAGATGTCTTGATCACTGACCCCGTTGGCTATTTTTTCGCGAATGATCAACTTCATTTCTTTAGCCAAGGCCGCATGGGAATCAAACAAACTCTCACCCTGGCAAACCGGACAGCGCAACTGGCTTGCAATGATCTTTAACCTCGTATCGTTAGGCGCTTCATTTAGTAATTCACCGGCTCCAACGCAGTTGATAAGCATGAGCGTACAGAGCAAGAAAGCTGATAAAAATCTCATTAACTCGCCCCTTTCAAGGCAGGGGCGAAAGCTTTTTTGATCTGCTCAAGCTTAATTGCCCCTACATGGCGAAAAAAGATCTTGCCCTCAGGGTTGATAAAATAAGTCTCAGGCAATCCATAAACCCCATAATCAATCCCGGTTCGCCCGCGCGGGTCCTGTCCAGAAGGGTAAGGAAAAGCCCCAAGGCGTTTTAAAAATCTTAAAGCTTTCTCTTTTTGGTCTTTGTAATTGATGCCGATAAGCGCGATGTTGGGGGTGTTGGCAAAGTCTTTCCCCGCTTGAACAAGAGTTGCGTGTTCCGTGCGGCAAGCCCCACACCATGAAGCCCAAAAGTTCAGCATGACCCATTTTCCTTTATAATCCTCCAAAGCAATAAAATTATCATCACTGAGTTTGCTGAGGTTGAATGTTTGCGCCATATGCCCAATTTGAGCCGATGGGATATGCGAAGGGTCTCGCCACAATCCAATATACAACATAAAAAGGAGTGCCAACATCGCCGCCAGACCAACGGATTTCAATAGGGGAGAATAAAAAGAAGATAAAGGGGTCACGGTGATAACGCTCCTTCACTCACACGGCCATCATTGGTAAAGACAACCTTTTGAGAACGGCCCTGACTAAAGGCCAGAAGGCTACCAGCAACCAAAATCATCCACCCAAACCAGATCCAGTTAATGAGGGGGTTATAATAAAAGCGAATGATCGCTTTGTCGTTTTTGGTCTCTTGCCCAAGCACGATATAAAGATCTTCAAAAAACCCAGAGCGAATGCCCGCCTCCGTGGTCACCATATTTCCGCGCGGGTAACTTCTGCGCTCAGCTGTGATGATGTCAAGAGGATGCCCTTGTTGAGAGATAAGGAAACTGGCCCGCCGGGCCGAATAATTGGGCCCCTTAACCCCTTCAATCCCCTTAAAGGTAAGGACATAAGCCCCGCTTTGAAATCGGTCCCCTGGTGCCATAGTTACCGTGTTAACCTGATTAAGCGTACCAGAGGCAATCATCCCAAGAGCCGCAATCAAAACCCCAATATGAACAATCATCGCTCCATAACGCCGCCTGTTCCATGTAAGTAAATGCCAAAAACTTTTGAGGTAGGAACGTGGCACAGTTTTTCCTGTCTGTTCAATTTGGGCCCGGTTTTTAATATCTTTGAAAATATCGAGCAGTGTTGAACAAAGCGAAAACCCAACCGCGCTAAGGGCAAACAAACCAATCATATCTCGAATGCCAAACCCAATGCCGACAGCAATAAAGAGCAAAGAACATAAGACAGGATATAAAAACTGTTTACGAAGCAAATACGCACTGGCTTGGCGCCTTGCATTATACCAGGGGATGACAGGACCAATGCCCATTAAGAAAATGACAATGATCATGAAGGGCAACACCACACTGTTAAAATAAGGCGCGGCAACGGTGACTTTTGCGCCAGTGATAACCTCTGCAATCAAAGGATAAAGTGTCCCTAAAAACACTGTGCCAGCAGCGCAAAGTAGAAAAATATTGTTCAGCAACAATATGCTTTCTCGGCTAAGAAAGCTTTGTTGTTGGGGCGGTGTATATAAACGATTACTGCGAAAAACCAACAGCCCAAAACTAACAATCATGACGAGAGATAAGAACCCCAAAATATAAACACCGCGCGACGGGTCCGTTGCAAAAGCATGCACCGAGGTCAACACGCCAGAGCGAACCAAAAAGGTCCCTAGCAAGGACAGACAAAATGTAACCAGCACCAAAAAAATATTCCAGGTCGCAAACAAACCGCGCCGTTCCAAAACCAGTATCGAATGCAGAAAAGCAGTGCCTGTAAACCAAGGCATAAGGGAAGCATTCTCCACGGCATCCCAAGCCCAATAACCACCCCAGCCTAGCTCATAATAAGCCCAATACCCCCCAAGTAAAATTCCACTGGTTAAAGCGATCCACGCAAACAATGTCCATTTTCTGGTGGCTTTTGCCCATTCACCATCTGCTTGTCCCCTAATAAGGGCGGCAATTGCAAACGCATAAGGAACAGAAAAGCCCACATATCCCAAATAAAGCAAAGGAGGGTGAAAGATCAAACCTGGATCTTGTAATAAGGGGTTCAATTCGCGCCCCTCCAGGGGAGGGGGGA
The DNA here is from genome assembly GCA_021775775.1 of Hyphomicrobiaceae bacterium. GTDB lineage: Bacteria > Pseudomonadota > Alphaproteobacteria > Rhizobiales > HXMU1428-3 > HXMU1428-3. The sequence continues at coordinate 4,210 of JAJFHF010000005.1, read as the reverse complement.
CAAGTTCGGTAAAGGGGCTTGAAAGAAACAGGATAAAAACCAAAAAACCAATCTGTAAGAGCGCTAACGTGATGATGATGTAAGGCATTGATTGTGGATGGCTAAAGCGATGAATATAGGTCGCAAGGGCTGAGTAAATCACCAAAAACCAAAGCCATAACATTAAAGAGCCTTCATGCGCGCCCCACAGAGCACTTAACCGATAGATCATGGGCAATTTGCTATTAGAATTTTGCACCACATAGGCAACAGAAAAATCTAAATTTACAAATGACCAGATGATGGTAAAGCAGGAAAATGTAATAAGCAGAGGCATCATATACATTGCCTGGCGCGCACTAACCATAAGAGCAGGGCGATTAAGTTTCAAAGATGAAAAGGCAAAGAAAACGGCAAAAATCGCACACCCTAAAGCAAGCACACTCGCGCAAAGACCAAACTCAATGGGGTTGCCATTCATTAATTGACACTCCTGTTTTCAAGATTATATTGCTCAAGCCCAAAAGCGACGCCATCAATAGCCTCGTGAATATCTTTTTCATTCAATGAGGAATACCCAAGCGCGATCAAATTTTTGCTAAACGCGGTTGCACCAAAATCCACTGCGGCAGCCGACTTTAATGAATAGAGCCCAACCCTTTGGCGCAAGGCAATGGCTTCTAATGTTTTGGGAGAAGGAAACGAGTCAGGTAAGCGCCATGTCAGATGCATCCCCCCGCGAAGCCCCATTAAGTCTACATCTCCAAAATTACGTTTCAGAGCCTCCACCAGACTATCACGGCGTTGTTCATAACGACGGCGGATCACGCGCAAATGGCGCGAATACCCTCCTTTTTCCATAAAGTCGACAAGCGCCGCTTGCTCAAGAATAGGCTGGCCATTATTCATCAACCCTTTTAGCCGACAAGCTGACTTAATTAGACCAGAGGGAACGATCATATAACCAATACGAATTCCCGCCCCAATCGATTTAGAAAAAGTACCAAGATAAATGACATTGTCTTGCCCATCCAACCCTTTCAGAGCTGTTAGAGGGGCACCTTGATAACGAAAGTCACTGTCATAATCATCTTCAATGATGCAAGACCCGGTGCGCGCGGCCCATTCAAGTAAATGCAAGCGGCGGTTCAAAGACAAGGTCACACCAGTTGGGTATTGATGTGAGGGTGTCACATAACAAATGGCATTTTTCACGTTGGGGAGTTGATCTATTAACATGCCGCGCCGATCCACCGGTATCGGGTGAATGAGAGCATTATAACTCTCAAACACATAGGCAGCGCCCTGATAGCAGGGCTGTTCTAAAATCACCGGGGTTTTAGGGCCTTGCAAAAGACGAGCAATGAGATTGAGACCCTCTTGAGACCCGCCCACAATGATGATGTTTTCAGGCGATGTGATAATCCCCCGGCTTGGGCCCAGATGGTCAGCAATCGCTTGGCGCAAAGGGTAATAACCAGCCGGGTCACCATACTCAGTTAGGCGTGTGCCAAGACGTAATAATTGTTGAGCAATAAGCCGGCGCCATTGATGCAGGGGAAAAGAGTCTGGATCAGGCCGACCAATCCAAAAATCATGATCGATATCAGCCCGGTTCGGATTAAACACCCGCTGAACAGGCCCTAAAAATCGAACAGGGGGCAGATTGCTCTTGGCCTTTTTATCTTTTTGCAAAATGGGTTGTGTAAGTTGCATCGTCTCATCAGGCAGGCAACGACTAACAAAGGTGCCAACTGAAGGTTTTGTCTCAATATACCCTTCTGCCAACAAACGTTCATAGGCTAACAAGGTCGTGTTACGCGATACGCCAATTTGTTCACTCAGCATTCGAGACGCAGGAAGAGAATCCCCTCCCTTTAAGCGCCCGTCAAAAATCATATTCCGAATTTGATCGAAAATTTGTAACTGCAGGGGTTTGTCTGTGTTCACTTCCAGAACCAACGGAATCGACATCCGTTTTTTCCTCCCCAAATCTCTTACACTCTTCTTTTTCTTTTGTGGTTCCATACTATGTCTTTGTTTAAGAGAAAGCATAGTACCAGAAAAAAAAATTAAGATAGTACCATTCGCCGCTATGGGATAGGTTTTTGGGCGCTCTTAACAGTGGGGTTAAGCTCATAAATCCAATAGCCACGATGTTGATACACAAGTTTTGCACCCGGTGTTTGGCCTGGTTTCGAGCTGTCAAAGGGCAACAAAGAGGCAAGTAAAGTATGTTTGCTTATCTCATCTGTTAAGAAAAAGATCCGTATAACATGTTCATCTAAGGGATAAACAGAATAGGAAGTATAGCCGTGGTCTTTGACCCAACTTTTAACACCTTTAATCAGTCCATGAGATTGTTTATTGCGCGGAAAATCTTTATAGCCGATCCCAAATTTATCAGGCATTGCATTTCCTATTTTGTAGGTGTCCAATAAATTAAGCGCAAGAAACACTCGTTGTTCTTTCTTTCCTTTCTTTGCGTTTGCAATTTTAGTCAAGGCTTCAATGCCAGAATGTGTGTCTAATAAGAGCGCATCTTGAAAGGCTGAAAAGGCTGCATCCTTTTGGCGAATATCAGCTTTGCCGCGCCAGAATGATTGCTCATCATTTGTGATTGTTTCCGTTTGATAGCGCCATATACTTGGAATGAAAATTGAAGCCGGTTCGCTATTGCCAAAAACCACAGGCAGGTTTTTATAAAATTTCAAACGTCGGGACGTATCCCACCACCCAAATACAAGCGCATCTTTAGGAATATGTTTTTCTATAATCTCAGCAACTTTTTTATCAGCTGCTGGTTCAATATCCATAAAAAGAACAGGCTCAGCCAATTTGCTTCGCCAAGAAAGCGGAACAGGCGGAGCGCTCCCAGATTGGGCCATATGAAATTCAGCCAGAGGTTTGTCTATGCCAGCCGTTCGAATTTCATATTTGCGAATGTTAACATCATCATTTTTCGCCAAACCAAGATCGGGGAATTTATCCGTCTTCCCCTCCTCAATCAAAACACGCTTGTAGGGCACAGGTTTGGTTTTAAAGCTGTCGTATAACACCCAACTTAAAATGAGCGCCCCCCCAACCACCAGTGCAAGACCAATGAGTGAGGGGGCGCTTTTATGTGTGTTAGGTTCAATTGCTTTGTTAGCTATCATATTTATTATCCTTGAACCTTTACTTTTATTAAAATAATCGACACTTGGCCAGATGTTACGAACTGCGCCTGCGCCAGCCAAATACTAGTGCCATACCAAGCAAGAACATCAAACCACCAAGTCCAGTAAATCCAGCCTTTTGTGTTGGTGTTTTAAGGTCCAGTATGTCACCGCGCCGGCTTTCTTCAAGTTTGGCAATCCGCTCTTTAAGCTTTTTCATATCACGCAGTTTGGTATTTTCATCTTGAATGCGTGCATAACTTTTTATGAGCTGGGACCAACCTTCAGAATATGTGTAGCCACCTGGGTTCATATGTGCCAACCCTTTGTAATGCTTAATGAGATGGTGTTCCCACATTTCATCATATTCATATTCCACTGCCGTTGGGTTATTTCCTTTGGCCCAGAACAACTGGAAGAATTGACCCATACCATCTTTTTCAGGTTTGTGCGGTATAGGGCGATTGGTTTTTTGCCCTGTTAGCAGACCATCTTCATAAAGTTTGGTCAAAACCTTCTTGGCATCTTGCTCCACCTTCAGACCATCAATTGTGCCCTTGTCAATATATTCAAGATAAGCACGAGAGAATCGTTCTGAGTGACAGTTAGCGCAAGTTCCAACCCAATCTTCTTGTCTATCCTTAAACCATTTATGATTAAGGTTATCAGCAATCTTAGGCGTAGGATTAAAGGCCCAGCGAACTTTACGTACGACGTTATGGGTAAAATCACCTTGATATTCCATATGACAGAATTGGCAAGTCGGTGCTTTCATACCACCTTTGGCGATAGCATCTTTCAACTGTACATCCCAATTCCAAGTATCGCCGCGTGTTTGATAAACCGTACCGTGCTTTGAAAGCATGTAGTTCTCAAACTCATTATGGTCAACACCATTGTGACATGTAGAACACGTCTCTGGTTTACGAGCTTCAACCGCTGAAAATTCATGGCGTGTATGACAGGTGTCACACTTATTTTGGTTCATATGGCAAAAGCTACACCCTTCAGCCACTTCGCGTTGCTCCATCGCCGCCCAAATCGCGGTTTCAACATTTGCCTTCCAATCAAGC
>JAJFHF010000040.1 GCA_021775775.1 Hyphomicrobiaceae bacterium | reverse complement strand
ACAATAGCTGTTGGCACAGGAGCAGCTATCACCATTGAAAATGATGGTAACTCAGAACGTCTATTGGCTCAAATAAATGCAATTGAAAATGTACAAGCCTCATTAACTGATGATGGTTATTTGTCAATCGAAGCCAGAAATGGTGAAGACCTTATTATCGCAGATGGTACAAACACATTTGCTGATAGCCTGGGCTTCACTGTGGGCACATCCACTGCAGCTGAAAATGAAGACAGAACAGCCTTTGCCGGTCAGTTTAATGAGCTTCGTTCACAAATTGACCAATTGGCCAATGATGCCAGCTTTAACGGCATCAACCTTCTCGATGGCGATGACTTAACCGTTACTTTCAACGAAGATGCAACCTCAAGCTTAGGGGTTGATGGTGTGGTCTTTAACTCAAATGGCCTTGGTATTTCATCGACATTAAACACCTTTCAAACAGATGGTGATATCAACGCTGCCATTGCAGACCTAAAAGGCGCAACCGATACTTTGCGAGCACAAGCTTCAAAATTTGGTTCTAACCTATCTGTTGTTGAAACACGTCAAGACTTTACCAAAAACTTGATCAACGTGCTTGAAACTGGTGCAGCAAATCTAACTCTAGCTGATACCAACGAAGAAGGTGCAAACTTGTTGGCCCTACAAACCCGACAACAATTGTCTTCAACAGCACTATCATTAGCCTCTCAAGCAGACCAAAACGTCTTACAACTCTTTTAAAAATTAATTTTGAGAGAAACTATAAAAAACGGGGCTTTTCTAGCCCCGTTTTTTTATGAACGCCAAACAAACAATACTAACTTTCTTATTGCAAGCTAGTGGCTTTGAGTTTACTTTCACACCCATAAATTCATATATCCAACAAAAGCAAATATGGCCAATTCATATTGCCAATAAGGGAGAACAGCACAATGAGCACACAAAAAATTACAGGTGGTTGTCAGTGTGGCGCCGTTAACTATGAAACAGATGATGAGCCAAGCATTTCAGGCCACTGTCATTGTTTAGATTGCAAACAAGCTTCAGGAGCCGGCCATATAAGCGCAACATTTGTCCCCAGAGAAGGGTTCAAAGTTACTGGCCAAACCACAGCCTACTCATCTGTTGCAGATAGCGGAAATACCATTGAGCGACATTTTTGCCCAACCTGTGGCAGTCGTTTATTCGCCTATCCAGCAAATGGTATGGTCGGCATTATGGTTGGCACAATGAACAATTTAGAAGATTACCAACCCATGTTTGAAGTCTATACAAAACAACGCTGTGCCTGGGACAACATCAAAGGCGACCTTCCCTCATTCGAGGAAATGCCCCCCAAAGAGTAATTCTAACAAAACATGCAAATAAGAACCAACTGAGGAGTGAAATAATCTTTCATCCCTCAGTTTTCATTTTTAAAACTTAAGAAAATCTTAAATGAATTCAATTCATAAGGATTTTGTTAAGTTTACCAATGGTATATTGGTGCATTCGCACGGCTGATTCGAAAGCTTGGGACAAAACATGGCACTTAAAGTCGAACTAAAACCTAAAGAACGCATTATCATAGGAGACGCTGTAATCACCAATGATGACAGCCGCACGCGCCTTTATATTGAAGGCAGTTCTCCCATTTTACGAGAAAAAGATATCATCCGGCCGAATGAAGCAGATACCCCTTGTAAAAAATTGTATGTAATTTTGCAGCTTATGTATCTTGCAAAAGACCCGCGTGAACATCATCAAAACTATTTTGATCAAGTTTCACAAATCCAATCTGCTGCCCCAAGTACAGCAACTCATTTTGATGCCATCAATCAAGAAATTTTAAATGACAAATATTACAAGGCATTAAAAGAAGCGCAGAAATTAATTCAATACGAAGAGGGACTCCTTTCAAATGCATAAAGCTTTAAATGCGTACGAAAAAAATGCTAAGCTCACGCAATCTCCGCGTGAGCTTGAAGCATCATTATTACTCAAAGCGGCCTCTCAGCTGCAATATATAGCAGACAATTGGCGTGAAAATTGGGGGAAAGAAAACAATGAATTTCTAGCTGCCCTTTATTACAATCGCCGCTTATGGAGTGTGTTGTTAGGCTCAATCGCAGGCCAAGAAAACCCACTTCCCCTAGAGATCAAAAACAACGTTGCCTCTCTAGGTGCTTTTGTCCTACGCCATACAATTTCAGTTCAAGCTTACCCAGCACCAGAAAAACTAAAAGTGCTTATCAATATAAACCAAGAGCTTGCAACAGGATTAAACGCGGCTCAAGCTAAGTAAGGTTTAACCCAGCTAAGATCATCAGGTCTAGTTGTTACAGATAAAAAGGCGGCCAGAACAGCCGCCATTTATATTAAAAATTATTCTGCAGCTTGCATATGTCCAAACGGCTCATCACGCGATGGCGCACGGATTTGATCTATATGTTTTCGCTCATTTTCATCATATTCTTTCCACTTAAGATAACCATCATAGTGCGCACCCATGTCAATGCTTATGCCTTGATGATAAACATCCCCCTCAACGACAGCGTGAGCCTGGAACACAACATTTCGGCCATAAATGGTCCCCTTAACATGGCCATCAACCTTAACTTCCTCAGCCCAAACATTCCCCTCAATAGAACCACCTGGTTCAACAACAAGACATCTACACTGTATGTTACCGATTAAAGCGCCCTCCAAACGAACAACCCCCATCGATTTAACACGCCCCTCTATTGTTAAACCATTACTGATAACAGAGCCCTCATCAGTCGCAATCTGTGTGCTAGGGGTTTGAGTTTCATTAGAAAAAACAAAAACGTCATCTGATTTAGCTTCAAGCTTTGTCTCAGATTGCGGTTTTAGGTCCGGACATTCCTTATATATTGGAGCGGTTCTTTTTAATTTATTTATTTTTTTATTTGAATGAGAAAGCATAAAATATAATTCCTAATAATCATAGAGACTGAAAAATTCATAAAAAATACAAGAAAAATTAAAAATATAATCATGCAATCTGACACAAAAATAAGGACTATTGCAAATACGATCCCCCTCCAAAGGCCCTATTATTCTATTAACCTTAAGCGACGATTGCTTAAAAAAAGAGCATAAAAAAAGGCAGCTAAAAAGCCGCCCTTTATCAAATTTTTTGAAATTTATTATTCTGCCGCTTGTGCATGAGGGGCATTGTCATTACCAATCACACTAGTGCTGGTTGACTTCTCACTGGAAAGCTTTTGCCCCTCTTCAGCATTTTTAACCCATTTCAACCGGCCATCATATTGAGTGCCCATCTCAATACCAATGCCTTGATGATAAATATCACCTTCAACAAAAGCTGTGGAGTGCAACATGACATTTTTTCCATGCACAGTCCCCTCAACACGGCCATGCACTTTAACATCATCAGCTGAAATATTGCCTGAAATTGCCCCATCATTTTCTACAACCAATGACGAGCAATTCATGTCTCCAATGATCGTGCCCTCAAGTCTGACAATCCCATCAGAAGCGACATTCCCATGAATGGTTAGATCATTACTGATCACAGTTTCTCGCGCTGAACCTTTAGCAACAGACGTTCCATCTGCTGGCACTCTATTATCTGCCTCAGCGACTTGATCTATGGATGATTTGGAATTATTTATTTCTGAATTACGCGTAAACATTTACTCTATCCTCTATTCTATCGAAAAGCTCTCATTCATATATTGATAAGCCTTACCGAACGACACCAGCCCACATAACTAAAATGACTCCACGTCAATAATTACTAAGTTACATAATTATGAAAAAACGTGGCACGATTAAGACTTAAAACATGTCGCAAATGAAACAAAAGCCTCTTGCCACGACTTTACAAAAAAACTTTTCAACCCCCAAAATATTCTATCAGTCTTAACGAAAGCATAACAAACAACGACAAGGAAAACAAAATTTGTACAACTACAGTTAAGAAATATCATTAACCAAGAAGACAACCCATAAGTAATCAATGAAAAAACTATAAATTAATAAAACCAATCCGTCACATCAAAAAAATTAAAATAAAACCAATTAGAGGCTTATTTCTGATCCACAAATGAGAGCATCTCAGCAATTAACCACAGCTTTCCTGTTTCATTAAAATTGTGGATCACTCATCATAAAATCGGAAAAAAAATCTCCACATCTGATAATAATTTGACCATATAAAACAAACCAAGACAGAGAAAAAACAAAGCACAATGAAAATAGGCACCCCCTTATCCCCCAGCGCAACCAAAGTCATGCTGCTAGGGTCCGGCGAATTAGGCAAAGAGGTAATCATCGCGCTGCAACGTTTCGGCGTCGAAGTTATCGCCGTCGATCGTTATGAAAACGCCCCCGGCCATCAAGTGGCCCACCGCGCCCATGTCATTGACATGACAGATGCCAAAGCCCTCCGCGATCTAATCATTCAAGAAAGCCCACATATTATTGTACCTGAAATTGAAGCCATTGCCACCAATGAGCTCGCCGCCATCGAGCAAGAAGGCATCGCCACAATTATTCCCACAGCGCGCGCCACGCAGTTGACCATGAACCGTGAGGGCATCAGGCGTCTGGCCGCCCAAGATCTAGGTTTAAAAACCTCTAACTTCGCCTTTGTCTCATCCCTAGAAGAGTTGCAAACCGCCGTCAAAGATATAGGCCTCCCCGTCATTGTAAAACCTGTCATGTCTTCATCAGGCAAAGGCCAGTCTGAAATTAAATCACAAGATGATTGCCAAGCAGCTTGGGAGTATGCCATGAGCGGTGGCCGCGTCTCAAGCGCCCGCATCATTGTCGAAGAAAAGATCGATTTTGAGTATGAAATCACCCTTCTCACTGTGCGTTCACGCGCAAGCGATGGCCAGATAGAAACCAATTTTTGCGCCCCCATCGGACACATTCAAAAAGACGGTGACTATATTGAAAGTTGGCAGCCCCAACCCATGTCACAAACCGCACTACAGAACGCCCAACACATTGCAAGAGAAGTAACCAACAATCTTGGTGGGCAGGGCCTGTTTGGCGTCGAGTTATTTGTCAAAGGCGATGATGTTTGGTTCTCTGAGGTTAGCCCGCGCCCCCACGACACAGGCATGGTTACAATGATCACCCAGCGACAAAACGAATTTGAATTGCACGCCAGAGCCATACTGGGCCTCCCCGTCTCAACGCACCAACAAAGCCCAGGCGCCAGTGCTGTGATCTATGGGCAATTGGATGAACCAGCCATCGCCTATCAAGACCTCGACAAAGCACTGAACATAAACAACACCGACATTCGTTTGTTTGGCAAACCAGAAAGTTTCCAAAACCGGCGCATGGGTGTAGCTCTAGCCCACGGCAAAACAATAGATGAGGCAAGACAAACTGCCAAACAAGCAGCAAGCAGCGTCAAACCACAATCATCCACCACGCAAGACACCTCTTCATGAGTAACGATCCAACCATCACTCTAGAGACCTTTCAATCAGCCAACCCACACATTGGGCGCATAGCCGGGCTAGATTTTGGCACCAAGACCATTGGCGTTGCCCTATCGGACACCGGCCAAACCATTGCCAGCGGGCTAGAGACCATCAAGCGGACAAAATTTAAAAACGACGCAGCCAGATTAATCGAAATAAGCCAAGAATATCAGATCTTAGCCTTTGTCATTGGCCTGCCCTTAAACATGGATGGATCTGAAGGCCCTCGGGTTCAGTCAACAAAAGCCTTTGCCCGCAATCTAGAGCAATTGACAGACCTGCCCCTCATATTTTGGGATGAACGCCTCTCTACCCAGGCGGCAGAACGCACTTTGCTCGAAGCTGACAGTAGCCGAAAGAGGAGAAAAGAAGTGATCGACAAACTCGCTGCAACCTATATTTTACAAGGGGCATTAGACCGCTTACAAGCGCTAAGGTCATCTCAGTGAAGAACCAATCAACGCTCGACCTAACCAAAAGACACCAACCATGAACGCTTTATCCCCTCTTGATTACACAGCCCTAATATTCTTCCTTGTAACCGTTTTGGGATATGGCTGGATCAGCCGTTACGGCACTATAAAAGAACAACACATCGGCTCAGGCATGCATTTGCAGCGCGAAAATTGGATAAATACCATGCTAGAGCGCGAAACCCGCATGCTCGATATGCTGATATTAACGAATTTGTCCCAAGGCAATGCCTTTTTTGGCTCAACAGCTATTGTCATCGTCGGTGCCTTAGCGACCACCCTTGGCAGCGCACAAGAAATCTCCACCATGTTGGCACAACTCCCCTTAGCCGCCAACAACTCGCCAGAGATCATCAAACTAAAAATCATGTTTATGATTTTGATCTTTTTAGTGGCTTTTTTTAAATTTGCTTGGGCGTTTCGCCTCACCCACTACACCTCTATTTTAATTGGAGGCACGCCATTAGCACCAAACACCAACAACAAAGCCGCACAAGATCATGCAAAACGAACGGTCCAATTGGCTGATTTAGCTGGCTACCATTCAAATGGCGGGCTCCACACATACTATTACGGCATCGCTGCTAGTGGCTGGTTTTTAAATCCGTATATATTTATGGGCGCCACAATCTTAATTTTAGCCGTCCTTTTTCGCCGCGAATTCCACTCCAGAAGTCACGCCATCATTAACCATCATCTAAACAAGAGCTAAATTTTCCAATAAAAATGCAAATTCATTTGTATAGCTGCATTTCTTCTCTTGAGCTTTTGGGCAATACCGCTTATGAAACTAACTTTAATGAGCACCATTAAAACAGCACCTAAAATTGCCTTCCCGCACCGTCATTTGCTATCCGCCGATGACCTCACCCGGGAGCAAATCACCTATTTGCTTGATCTGGCAGATAACTTCGCCAAATTGAACAGGCAAGCAGCCAAGAAACAAGACACGCTGCGCGGTCGCACCCAAATCAATCTTTTCTTTGAAAGCTCCACACGAACCCAAAGTTCCTTTGAACTTGCTGGCAAACGCCTTGGCGCTGATGTCATGAACATGTCTGTCAATTCATCCTCCATCAGCAAAGGTGAAACCCTCATCGACACGGCCATGACCCTTAACGCCATGCGTCCCGATTTACTTGTCGTGCGCCACCATGCAGCTGGCGCGGTGGAACTGTTGAGCCAAAAAGTAGATTGTTCTGTGATAAACGCGGGTGATGGTGCCCACCAACACCCCACACAAGCCCTGCTTGATGCCCTGACCATCCGGCGCAACAAAGGCAAAATCGAGCGCTTAACGGTGGCCATTTGCGGCGATATTTCTCACTCCAGGGTCGCACGCTCAAACATTAGCTTGCTGAACACAATGGATGCCCGCGTACGCATAGTGGCCCCATCAACCCTCCTACCACCCAATGCGGATCGTTTGGGCGTTGAGGTTTACAACACCATGCAAGAAGGCCTCAAAGACGCAGACATCATCATGATGCTACGTTTGCAAAATGAGCGCATGTCGGGGTCTTTCATTCCCTCCAGCCGTGAGTATTTCCACTTTTTTGGCCTTGATCATGAAAAAATGAAATTTGCCAAACCAGATGCCTTAATTATGCACCCAGGCCCCATGAACCGCGGCGTCGAAATTGATGCAACCTTGGCAGACGACCCAAGAAGCGTCATCCGTGAGCAAGTCGAAATGGGCGTGGCTGTACGTATGGCCATTCTAGAAGCCTTGTCCCACCACCTTCCGACCTCTTGTGAGACAACCACATGAAGAATAAAAACAAACAGCAGCAACCAACAGCCCTCATCCATGCCCGGGTAATAGATCCTGAAACCAAGCGCGATGAGCTCGGCGGTATCTTTATTGAAAATGGCCTCATTGCAGACATTGGCCCCCACTTGGCAAAAAACGCCCCTGATGGCGCACAAGTCGTTGATTGCGCCGGTCAAATCGTCTGCCCTGGCCTCATTGACATGCTTGTATTTACCGGCGAGCCTGGCGAAGAACACCGCGAGACCTTGGCCACCGCCAGCCGGGCCGCAGCCGCAGGCGGCGTCACCACCATCATCTCCATGCCCAACACAGACCCGGTCATCGATGAGGTTGCCTTGGTCGACTTTTTTGAGCGCCGCGCCAGAGACACCGCCATCACCAACGTCCATGTCATGGCCGCTATGACCAAAGGCCTCAAAGGCCAAGAAATGACAGAGATAGGCCTTTTGAAAGAAGCTGGCGCCATCGCCTTTACCAACGGCAAAAACAGCGTTGCCAACGCCCAGGTCATGCGCCGCCTCTTAACATACGGGCGCGATTTCAACGCCTTGATGGTCCATTACACAGAAGACCCTGACCTGCGCGGCAACGGCGTGATGAATGAAGGCGAGGTCTCTGCCCGCCTTGGCCTACCTGGCATTCCAACCCTGGCAGAAAGCATCATGCTGGCCAGGGACATGCGCTTGGTCACAGACACGGGCGCGCGCTATCACGCAGCCACCATTTCTTGCCGCGACAGTCTAGAGTTAATTCGCCGCTCAAAGGGCCAAAAACTAAAAGTCTCCGCTGGTGTCTCTATCAACCACCTCACTTTAAACGAAAACGACATCGGCCCCTACCGTACATTTTGCAAAGTAAGACCCCCCTTGCGCTCAGAAGAAGACCGCCGCGCCATGATTGAAGGTCTCTCAGATGGCGCCATAGATGTGATCGTCTCGGCCCATGACCCAAAAGACGCAGAAGTAAAGCGCCAACCCTTTGCCGAAGCCGCATACGGCGCCATTGGGGTAGAAACCCTCCTACCTGCCGCCCTGCGCCTCTATCACAATGAAGAAATTGATCTCATAACCTTGCTAGCCACCATGACCGTTAATCCAGCCAATATTTTAGGGCTAGAAACCGGCCGCCTAAAAGTAGGCACCCCAGCTGACTTAACTGTCTTCGATCCCAACACCCCCTGGATCATCGACCGCGACCTCTTACAATCACGCTCCAAAAACAGCGCCTTTGACGCAGCCAAAGTTCAAGGCCGCGTCAGCAAGACATTTGTCAACGGAGAATGCGTTTTTAGTTATGAGAACGCCGCTCCAACTTTTCATTCAAATTTATACTAATCTCAATCATTGAAACAAAATCACCTTCTGTCTTAGGCGTAACTTTCCTATCTTCCAAAACAATATGGACTTAATGAAAATTTTATCAAATCATTTCAATATATCTCAAGACATCACATCTATATTTCCAGATTAACGTTATGTCATTCATCCCTTACCAGGGATGATTAAGGGAGCCGCAAACTATGATTTATAGAGGTCTTTTTGGTCTTATATTGATATTCACCACAATCCAACCACTCGCCGCAGCGTCAGAAAACAATGACACAAACACAGAAAAGAGCGTCGCACTGATCATAGATGCATCAGGCAGCATGCAGGCTAAATTAAAAAATGGCGTCAAACGGATAGATGCAGCCAAAGAGGCTGTAGAAACTCTAATTAACAACACACCAACAGACATTCGCCTAGCGCTAAGGGCATATGGCCATCAATCTCATCGCAGAAAAAAGAACTGCAAGGACACCCAACTTCTCACAAATTTCAAACCAATCGGTGACAACAAAGAAGAAGTCATATCAAAAACCAAAGCCTTAAAAGCTCAAGGTTACACCCCAATTAGTCTTGTACTTGAGCTTGCTGCAAATGATTTAAAAGCTGAGAAACAAAGCAAATCACGTATTGTCACCCTTGTCAGCGATGGCAAAGAAACTTGTGAAGGCGACCCCTGCGCCGTTGCCAGAGCCCTAGCTGCAGCTGATGCCAGCTTAGTCATTCACACAATCGGATTTGCCGTCGATGTCGCGGCACGATATGAATTGCAATGCATTGCCAAAGCCGGTCGCGGCACCTATTTTGAAGCCGATGATGCAGATAAACTAGCTGAAAAATTATCAACAGCGGTTAAAACGATAGCCATCGAACTACCAAAACAAATCAAAGTTAAAGAAGCAAAGCCTGGCAACATTGAATTAAAGAACCCAACCTCAAGCCGTCATAAAATCTACGACTCTGAGACCAACAAAGAAGTTGGTGAATTAGGATCTGTGATCACATCTGTTAAACTCCCCCCAGGATTTTACAAAGTTAAATTTGGCAACTCTTTTTGGCGTGGTATCGAAGTGATTGATGGTAAAACCACAACACTAGAAACAGCAATTATCAAAATGCCAAATGCCAGTTTCCGAGGTCACGAAATCGTCGATTGGGAAACCAATGAAGAAATTGGCAAGCTCTCATCTAGAGGTAAGTCAATGAATCTCTTACCTTCAAGCTTTAATGTTATGTTTGGAAAACTAGCTAAAAAACTCATATTAAACCCAGGTGAGGTTAAAACTATTGAAGCTGGATCCATCACATTTAAAGGACTACCAATTAACAGCCGGTATATTTACAACGCCAATGGCCAAGAAGTAATTTCAGTTTCGGCAACTCATTCATCTGCAACCCTCCCACCGGGAGATTATGTGCTAAAACATAATGACCAGGAGTTCCCTTTCACCATTCCAAAAGGGGCAGGAGAACTCAATATCCAGCTAAAATAATCATCCACCATATATGAACGGCGCTCACCATGAAATGATGAGCGCCGTTTTTATAAAATTCATTTAAACTGTCATATCCAGTTACAACACCAGCAATCCTTGAGACGAATCAATTTTGCATCTATCATTTCTTATTAAAGTGACGCGCTAATTTTTTTACAGACAGTCTTGCATAACAGCCGGGGGATTCACCCCCTTAAAAGACTGTAACCTACTGATTTATTAAATTTTTACCACAGGCCAACTTGTATGTTTTATGGCTCCTTCAAACAATTAGGAACAAAACATAATGGCCACCGCAATGAAAAAACGCCAAGAAGAACCAGCTGTCCCCCCTCTTGACCTCGTTGAAAACCTAAAAAAAGCAGTCGCGTTACACAAAGAGAACAACCTCAAAGAAGCTGAAAAAATATACAAACAAGCCTTGATAGACAGCAAACATCAAGACGATATTGTTATTTTAGTGGCTCTTTTTTATCAACAAATTGGCCGTCATAAATATGTAATCACTTTGCTCAAAAAATTAATTTCCAAAACCTCCGATCACTTCAAAGCCCATCATCTCATTGGCAAATCCTATCTAGCAACAGAGCAATATGAAACAGCATTAGATCATTTAAGCCAGGCCCATATCCTTGACCATACCCATGCCGAGGTGGCTTACAAAAAAGGTGTCTGCCATCACACCATGTGCCAATTAGAGCAAGCCTTATCCCATTATAAAAAAGCCCTCAACAATAAAGACACCCTAGCGCAGGCCGATCAAATCGACCTATATAACGCCATTGCTGATATTCACCTAAACGCTTTCAACAAAACAGCCGCAACGGATTGCTTACAAGAAGCCATCGATCTTAATTTAGCAGATTACAATACCTTGGTTAGGTTTTGCATCGCCAAAGGAGAGAGCAACACTCAATCCTTAAAATGTGCCATAGATGCAATCACCCAAGACCCAACCAAAGATGAAGCCAAAGCTTTATTTGCCCGCTCTTGCGAGTTGGGCCGCCTCCCCTCACTTGCCAACGAACAAATGAAACAGGTCATCTCCGCCTGTCTAGACAGCAAAAATGTGAACCTTCAGTCCATCGCAATTCCCTGGATTTTAAATTTCTTTTTGTTAGCAGATAAGGAAAAAGCCAGCGAACTATTAAAAACAGAAAATTACGCAGATTTTAAAACCCAGCTAGAAGATGAAACAACCAAAAACCTATTCCACGACCCTTACTTTTATAGTGGCCTCAAAAACATCCGTGCCAATCGCATAAATTTAGAACGCATCTACACTTTTTTTAGAAGATTTTATCTTCAAAAAATGAGCGCACAATCCCCTCTTTCTGAAGAGGACCATGCCCTACTAGGCGCCATCGCCCAACAATGTTTTTTAAATGAATATGTCTTTTATAATGAAGAAGAAGAAACCAACTATATCGAGCAACTAAAAGAAGAGCTAGAAGCCCTCCCTTCATTTGCGCCAGAACACCATAATAAAATTTTACTCTATGCTTGCTACCGCCCACTACTATCACTAAAAAACCAGACCGAGCTTGAAAAACAAACAGGGCAAACAACTGATTTTGAAGAAGTCATAACCGTTCAAATCAAAGAACCTTTGGAAGAACAGAACTTACAAAAATCAATCAAAACCTTAGGTACCATAAACGCTGAAAGAGGCAACCAAGTCACACAAAGTGTGCGCCAGCAATATGAAGAAAACCCCTACCCACGCTGGAAAACCGAAAGCGTCTTTGAACCCCTTCAATCAAAAGCAATCGCCAAAAAATACCAAAAGAAATCAAACGTGTTAATCGCAGGTTGCGGCACCGGCAAACAAATTGTCTGTGCTTATAATTTTTATCCAAATGCTTCATTCGTCGGCATTGATATCAGCCGCGCCAGCTTAGCCTATGCCAAACGTAAGCTTATCGACTATAACTTTGAAAAGAACGTGCAACTCTACCAATGCGACATACTAGACTCCCATCTTTTAAACCAAGAGTTTGATTTTATAGAATGTTGCGGCGTCCTCCATCATATGCAAAATCCAGAAGATGGCCTGAACGAACTGCTAAAACTTCTAAAACCAGGGGGTAGGATTACACTGGCTCTCTACAGCAAACGCGCCCGCCAAGAAATTGTAAAAGCCAGAGCCTACATAAAACAAAAAGGCTTTGAACCGACCACGGAAGATATCCGTTCCTGCCGCAAGATGATGATGGATGATAATTTTGTCAATAATGATAGCTTCCCCCTCTATCAATGGCGCGACTTCAACACCCTCTCAGAATGCCGAGATCTCTTATTTCACGTCCAAGAAATTTGCTATGATCCCCTAATGTTAAAACAAATGCTTGAAAAAGCAGGCCTCACTTTTGAAGGGTTTCGTATTGACCAAACAGTATTAGCGGCATTTCATGAAATGTTTCCTGAAAATGATCGATCCAAAGATCTAACCGCCTGGGAACAATATGAACAATCACACCCAACAACCTTCGCGGGCATGTATCAATTCATGGCCACAAAGCCTTTACACGGGTGAAAAAAGGGCATTTCTCACACCAATCGTGGAAATATAACGCGACTTTAAAAATAAATGTGTTTTTTGCATAAGAGAGCCATAAACCGCTTGAACAAGAGGGACTTTTTCGTGTAAGTCTGGCGGCGGAGAGGTGGCCGAGTGGTCGAAGGCGCTCCCCTGCTAAGGGAGTAGGCGGGTTGAACCGTCTCGAGGGTTCGAATCCCTTCCTCTCCGCCAC
>JAJFHF010000039.1 GCA_021775775.1 Hyphomicrobiaceae bacterium | reverse complement strand
GTGGCAGCATATCTTTTGAAATTGACCCTTTTCGCAAACATTGCTTGTTAGAAGGATTAGATGATATTGGCCTAACCATGCAAAAACAAGATCATATCCATGGTTTTGAGGAAAAAGTAAGCCAAGTACGCCCCTGGATTTAAAGTCTTATTTAACAGAACCTTAAGGGTGCAAAACACCTAATTTTACGCTATCATAGGCATCATCATGTTATGTAACGTCATTTTTACGAATTTCTGACATTACGATCAAGATTTCTAAACAAAAATAGGATAAAACCTATAGGCATATTGCAGATATTATTTGCTGAGAGGAGTTCAATTATGATTGCATCCCGTTTAACCCAGATCATTCACATGCTAATATTGGTGAGCGCTGTGGCTATATCAGGAAGTGTGAAAGCTGAAGAAGCCTCTGAAGATATAAAATATCAAGATGAGAATATACAATATGAAGATGAATACGGTGTCACCAATCCTGAAGAACTCTCAATGAATTACTATATCAAAAATATGGATCGTAATTTAAATCGCGGTCATGATTTTGTATGTTCATTAGGTTATTTTGCCACCAAGTCAGGCAACCATGAAGATGCCCTGAAAATTTTCAGAACCTGTTCGAAGCGGGGTAATAACGGCACAAAAATCTGGATGTCCTATATGCATCAAAATGGTTATGGTGTTAAAAAAGATGCCGTCGAATCCACCCGTTGGGTGAAAGATGCCGCCGATAACGGTTACTCAATCGGCAAATATAATTACGGCCTAGCTCTTCTCAAAGGTTATGGTGTGAAGCGCGATCTAAAAGAGGGCAAAAAAATCATTGATCAAGTGGCTGCTGATGGTGACATTCACGCCAAAGAGTTACAACAAAGCAATTACAATCCAGATGTTGTAACACCAGACGCTGATCAGGCTGATACGCAACCATTATTCTAGATCTCTTCTTATTTTGAGGTGGATAGAAACCTGCTAATAACTTTTAAAAAAAATGGAGCCTTTACCCAAGGCTCCATTTTTTACGCCCCTTTTTCAAGCAACATTTCATTTAAGCTCAACACTCACACGGCGTTGTCGCAATATGGTTCCATCGCGATAAATAACAACGTTGCCGACATAACGCCCCAAAACCCAATCATTCCCCGCTCGTCGTTTCTTTCCAACAAACCCCATATAACGGGCCTTGTTTCGATTGGGCGCTTGATATTTTTGCTTCGCAAAAACAGACCCCTGCGGGTCAGTGATTGAAAGAGAAAGAACATCCCCTTTTTGAAAATTAATCAGCCGCACAAAAAATAATAACTTGGCTGAAGAGGGGCCCACTTGATCATCAAAAACCAGCGCTTCTCGCCCGCCCGATTGAAATTGATGAGAGGTAAATCCTGCCTCTAAAATCTGACTTGTTTGATAAGGAAAATCGCTCAAAACTTTCGCGGTCCATAAAGGGGATTTTCCCATCCCGCAACTGCGTTTGTTTGGCAAAATCCCAACAAATGGGTCAACCACTTTGCCCTTATAGCGAAGGGTTAAATGCACATGCGGCATTTGCGTTTTGCCAGACAGGCCAACAAGCCCAATTTTATCACCTCGGGCTAATATTTGGCCCGGCTTCACGCTTATCGACCCTCGTTTTAAATGGCAATATTGACCAACAAACCCCTGCCCATGGTCAATGACCACCCCATTGCCGCATTCTTTGCCTTTTACATTCTGCAAGTCAGCTTTAGAGGCAATCCGCTTATCGCTCACGCCGTCACGAAACCGCAAAACAGTACCAGGCGCACTGGCAATTACGGCCACACCTTTGTGATAAAGCTGTGCGTTTAAAAGACGAAAGTCAGTGCCCTTATGCCCGTCATAGCTGGCATTTCCACAAGAATAATCTTTAAAACTACGTAAGGGATCCAAATCAACATATTGCTGGATCAAGCATTCTTTCCCCGCAACACAATCAAGGGGAGCCGAAAATAAAGTAGGTTCCGCGTGAGCAGTTCTTATGATCAATAGAAAAAAAGAAATGATCGTGAAAAAAATAGAAAAAATCATCTTTTTTAAGAAAACCGACATTTTTCATTCCCTCGCAAAATTAAAGTCTATTGAAAAAAGCTTGTCTCTCAGACCTTGCCAAAAGCCCAAGGTAACGGTATGCAATCACAACACAAATATTTATCGAAAGAAACAAGGAAGTTCATGAGCACGTTTGATTTACTTATCCTGCCTGGCGATGGCATTGGGACTGAAATAATGGTTGAAGTGGACCGCATCATCAAGTGGTTTAACGATCAAGGCACGGTTACTTTTAACACCCAACAAAGCCTTGTTGGCGGCGCAGCTTTCGACGCCCATGGTGAAGCCATATCAGATGAGACCATGGACATGGCACAAAAGGCTGACGCTGTCATCTTTGGCGCTGTTGGCGGCCCCAAATGGGATGATGTGCCCTATGAAGCGCGCCCTGAAGCGGGCCTCTTACGCTTACGCAAAGATCTTGGCTTGTTTGCAAATCTACGCCCTGCCATATGTTATCCAGCACTTGCGCAAAGCTCGAGCCTTAAACATGAACTGGTTGAAGGCCTTGATATTTTGATCGTGCGCGAGCTGACGGGGGGCGTTTATTTTGGAGAGCCAAAAGAAATCACCGACCTGGGTAATGGCCAACAGCGCGCTGTTGATACTCAAATATATGAAACTTATGAAATTGATCGCATCGCGCGCGTGGCTTTTGACTTAGCACGAAAACGCGGCAACCTCGTGCATTCCGCTGAAAAACGCAATGTCATGAAAACCGGGGTTTTATGGAATCAAGTGGTCACAAAAATTCATGAAGATGATTTCAAGGACGTGAGCTTAGAGCATATCTTAGCCGATAATTGTGCCATGCAATTGGTGCGCAACCCCAAACAGTTCGATGTCATCGTAACCGACAATCTATTTGGGGATATTCTCTCAGACGCGGCAGCCATGCTAACCGGGTCTTTGGGCATGCTGCCCTCAGCTTCCATTGGCGCAAAAGATGATCAAGGGCGCACCAAAGCCATGTATGAACCTGTGCACGGCTCAGCCCCCGATATTGCAGGACAAGGCAAAGCGAACCCCATCGCTATGATTGCAAGTTTCGCCATGGCGCTTCGTTACTCATTCAGCAAAGCCCAAGAAGCCGATATGATTGAAACCGCCATTGCCAATGTGCTTGATCAAGGCTTGCGCACAGGTGATATCATGCAAGAGGGCAAACGCCTTGTCTCAACAACCGATATGGGCACAGCAATCATAGCTGAGTTAAATAAACAAACAGCCTGATTGCAAGCAAACTACAGTGATAAAAGTGAGAAGGTCATGACTGTTTATTTCATTGGCGCTGGCCCCGGTGCCCCAGACCTTTTAACACTGCGCGCCAAGTCCCTTATTGAGCGTTGCCCGGTGATCCTTTATGCAGGGTCTCTTGTTCCCCAAGAGATTTTGCAATTTGCAGATGGCTCAGCCGACCTTACCAACACAGCCCTCTTAAGCTTAGGCGAAATCATCACAGCCTTTCAAGAGGCGGCCATGAAGGGCAAAGACGTTGCTCGTCTGCACTCTGGTGACCCCTCGCTCTATAGCGCCATAGCCGAGCAGATCCATCATTTAAAAAAGCTTGATATTGCCTATGAAATTGTCCCCGGCGTGCCAGCCTTTGCCGCCGCCGCCGCTGCCATGGGCCAAGAGCTAACCTTGCCTGATGTGTGCCAAACAGTGATCCTAACCCGTAGCTCGAAACGTGCCTCTAGCGTGCCCGACAGTGAACAGCTCAAAAATTTAGGGGCATCCAAAGCCACGCTGGCCATACATCTATCGGTTAAAAACGCAGATCAGGTTGCAGATCAGCTTATTCCTCATTATGGAAAAGAGTGCCCGGTGGTCATTGCAGTAGAGATCAGTTGGCCAGGTGAAAAAATAATCAAAACAACATTGGAACATTTAACCAGCGATATAACAACGCACAACATAGAGCGCACCGCCATTATTTTTGTCGGCCAAGCTTTGGAT
>JAJFHF010000038.1 GCA_021775775.1 Hyphomicrobiaceae bacterium | reverse complement strand
CTCAACACGAAGAAGGGAGTGCTCCTTTTCAGGAGCACGGACATGGCGCAGCCCGGCGCCTAGCGCCGCGCGTCGCAGGGCTTTTCGCTTTTCGCGAAAAAACGCCCGTGAGACAAAGCAAATAAATCTCTCAACACGAAGAAGGGAGTGCTCCTTTTCAGGAGCACGGACATGGCGCAGCCCGGCGCCTAGCGCCGCGCGTCGCAGGGCTTTTCGCTTTTCGCGAAAAAACGCCCGTGAGACAAAGTAAATAAAACCCCTCAACACGAAGACGGGAGTGCTCCTTTTCAGGAGCACGGACATGGCGCAGCCCGGCGCCTAGCGCCGCGCCTCGCAGGGCGGCAGCTTTGCTGCCACCGCCCGTGAGAGAAGAAAGAGCCAATTACAGCTGCTCAATGACAGTGCGTTCTTGATTGGGGATATCAACAATTTTGCCAATATCATTTGGATCAAGCCGGAAGGTCGAAATCATTTCCCGTTCAGAAGATTTCATGATGCCTGTTTTTTTAAAGGCTAAAGCTGCCGCACATTTTGCATAGGCACCAAGCCCGTCCACATTTGTGGACTTAGGGGTCATTCCAAATTTACGGCGGGCAACACCATTGGCATAATAAACCCCATATTTTTTCTGAGCGTAGGGCGTAAAATAATCAGTGGTAATCGAGACATTCAAGCCATCTAAATTATCAACACGGTGCGGTGCATTCAATTGCCAAGATAGTGCTTTGCCCGGCTCAAGCACAACAGCACTGGCTTCCTTATCCCAAGCTTCATCATAACCAATCTCTTCTTCCGTTTCGCGCAAGATCACCCCTTCGAGTGTTTTGTCGGGGAGGTGGCTTTTATTCTCAGCATCATAGAGCCATAATTTTTTGCGCCCACGCACATGAAACAGGCAGACATAAGGAATGTCGGCATGATAAAGAACACGCGCCCCGGGGCTAGAAATAAGCATGGTGCTTTTATGATTGAATGTTTTAAGCCCAGGTTTTAAGTCTTCCATTTCAGAAAAAGCTTGATGAACCAAATCATCATATTCAGGGCAAACCACATCAAAGCGGCGCAAGGCCAACCAAATGCGTCCATCGGTTAAAGCTTGGAGTACTTTATCGCCTGAGATATTGTTAATCTCACCAGATCGCCACTCAGGTTTGTCGCCTTGAGCAGTCATTGTGTTGAGCATGTAATACTCACGCGGGTAGCGCTCAATTAACTCAGCTAACTTTTCATCTGTGAAAAGGCCAGATGAAGCAAAATTATGATTGAAATGAGACAGGCCTGACCCAAAATTCTCAATTGATTCAGTACTAGCTTCTACTATTTTACTCATGGGAACTCACCATTTAAATTCGTGCCAAACGTTAAAATTATACTCTTATGCATACATAGCGAAACTTTTAGCGCTGTAAAAAAGGCTCTGCCGTTCACTAAAGGACATCTATGTATGAATTATATAGTAAAGCAAAAAATATACCATTTATAGACAAGCTATCAATAGGCCATATTGTTTTTATGCTTATCAAAAGGTAAATATTTTTGATGAGGGGTAAGGGGCATCATAACTCTTGCAGTTGATCGCCTAGAAAATGTCGCCCCTCAGGGTCTTCAACTTCTATAATCCAGATATCAGCATCAAAATTAGTTTGATTTTTCAAGAAGGCATCTATATCTCGCTCTGCAAGAGGCGCGGGCCCAAACTCGCTTTGCCAGCCTCGTTCCATGAGCGAGGTTTCATCGAGCAACAAAGCAGGGCTATATAGAAAAGCTGTCCCATCAAGCTTTGCCACCTTAACATAGATGGCGCCGGCTGTTGTTTCACCCCGGCGCACCAAAAGGGCACAAGCACCGCCTGTTTCAACTTGGCGCAAATAAGCCGAGACCCACATTTGAGAGTGCAACCGCATAATAGCTATCCCTTATTTGCAAGGTTGAATTATTTCATAAAACGGGAAATGGCGTAGACCTAAAATGAATTAATCAACGAATGGTTGCTAAAACAAGAGGACGGCCCTGTACTTTATTAATGGTCTCGACAAGACGCCCAGAGATGCGCCCAGTAACTTGTAATTTATTATCTCGTTCAAAAGCGCGGATGCGCTTACGTGTCAAAGGTCCAATAATACCATCGACACTGCCAGTATTATAGCCCAGCTTGGTGAGGGCTTTTTGCAAAGCTGAAACCAGCTCTTGCGAGCTTTGTGCAAGCTTATCTGACTTGATGCGCCGGGTAAGTTTGGCGCTGTCACCACGTAGAAATTTTAGTAAAGCTTCATCACAAAGCCCTGTTTGGACCAATCCTTTATCAAGTTCAAAGGCCATAATGGCAGCCCGGGTGGTCGGGCCAGCAATCCCATCAGCACTACCAGGCCAATAGCCAATACCTATGAGACGTTGTTGAATCTCTTTAACAAAAGATAAGCCTTCAATATTAGTCTTAGTGGGCGCATGGCTTAAAACATCTCGAATTTTCGCATCCAGCTGTTTATTCCGGGGAACAGCGGCCACATGGGTAAGGTCATCTTGGAGAGGTTTTTTGATTGTTGATTTGTCAATTTGCAACACAACATTCTGCCCCTTGCCATTTGCATTAAAGTCAGCAACTTGGATATCTTGCAGGAAAATAGCATTGATGCAAATACCAGTTGCAATACCAAGGAAGGTCAGAAAAGTAAGGCGGGCAATAACAGGTTTCATGGGCATTACTACATTAAGGTTATTAAAAAGAGTTAACATCTTAACCAAAAAACGCTTGGTTCAGAACCAGTATCAATCATCAAGGTAAAGAGCTGGTTAATGCCTTCATCAATAAGGCCGTGAACGACTTTCAATTCACGAAGTAAATTAAAGTAAATTCTAGGTATAACAGTAACTTAGGAAGATAATCCTGAGGTGTTTATTTTGCAACAAATTTAAGATATTTAGGACGATTTTCACTAAAAGGTGTCATCACAACCTTTTCTTTTTGCTCTTTGAGTAAGTTGATTTCTCCCTCTTTAGAAGTTGAAATATCTTTCTTATCGATGAGCGGGAACTCGATACGAACGGTGGTCCCGGCGCCAAGTGTGCTCTCAATTTTCAAAGACCCATTATGGAGTTGAGCCAGCCCCTTCACGACGGATAAACCAAGGCCAACACCCTCATGTTCACGTTTATAAGAACTATCGACCTGAACAAATGGATTGCACAATTTGGGTAAATCTTCTGGTGAAATACCAATCCCGTGATCAATCACATCTATATAAAACGTCTCATAATCGCAATTGGAGCGAACAATAACTTTAGATCCAAAATTGCTAAATTTTATGGCGTTTGAAAGTAGATTAATCATCATTTGCATCATGGCGCGCCGGTCAGCAAACACTTTATTTATAGGTGCGTTGAATTCTTGAACAATGCGTACATTATTTTCATTCGCGATCGGTTCAACCATATCGCAGCACGATTGAATCAACGGTGATAACTCAAATTGTTCATTCAAGATTGTGAATTTACCCACCTCAATTTTTGACATATCCAAAATATTATTCACAACACTCAGTAGGTGCCCGCCAGCTTCATTGATCAAACGAGAATAATCTGAGTATTTTTGATTATTTATTTTTCCAAAAAGTTCCATGTTTAAAACATCAGAAAAACCGATGATAGCGTTCAAAGGTGTGCGCAATTCATGGCTCATATTGGCAAGAAACCTAGTTTTAGCCACATTGGCACTTTCAGCCTTTTCTCGCGCTTCTAATAGAGCAATTTCTTGAGTTTTGTGCGATGTAATATCACGTGTAACAGAAACAATCTTTGTGGCATTGGGCGACAGCGTGTCCCTAACGGCTTGGCACCGCATCTCAACCCAAACAAAATCGGTTTGACCGCTTTCAAGGTCCGTACGTTTAAGACGAAATTCAAAGTTCACATTGTTTTTATTGTGACAGCAATTCGACAGGCCAGTCATATAGGTGGGGCGGTCCGATACATGGATATGCTGCAACATGCCCGGGCCAAGTAAGCTTTCTGGGCCTCCTCCAATGATGGATGTGGCAGCAGGAGAAACAAAGGTCACCATCCCAAGCTCATCATGAACAGTTATCAAGTCGGTGGCATGGTCGGCCATAAGCCGATATTTCTGTTCGCCCTCAAAGATCATGTTGTTGGCTTCTTCGTGATTTTTTTGGACATTTAAGGCAATGGAGCTGCCATATAGCAAGGCCGTGCTAAGCCCAAACAAAATCAATAATTCAGGAGCAATGGAAAATTGTTGGGTAAAGACAAGATTGTACTGTCCCAGTGTATAAAGGCAGGCCAAGGCAAATAAAGCGCCAAATAGAGCTGCAAAAATGACTTTCTTATGCCCAGAAAGGGCTGCTTCAAGCGGAACTATAATCAACCAAGGAATTAAAAAGGAATTCACCCCTCCTGAAAAACTAGCGCCAATAATAATAAAAAGCGCAAGATTTAAGGAAGAAATAAGATGAGCAATTGCTAAATTTCCGGTCCGACATACAAAGGCAACAATTGCTAAAGGTGAGAGAAACCACAAGAGAACCAATAGATCCACATAAGGGGGCAGGTCAGAACGGTAAAGATAAAGGGGGTAAAGGGCCAAAGCCACGAGGCTGCTGAATAAATTAGAATAAATAAATGAATTATGACGTTGGAAAGCCAGTGCATTTTTATGAGCTGAAGGATGAAAATGGGATCTTAGATAGGTCTCAGCGTTATCTTGTAATAATTTAATACGATCAAAAGTCACAATATCTAAATGCGATAAACGCATCCTCCCCTTACTCTTAAGGGTAGATTATGCTGGTCTCATATTAAAAAAACATAAAGTCTAGGCATTAAAAAAATAAAGACGACACCCTAACAAAAGCTCCCCCCTAATCGCGTTTATTCTCCATAGATGAGATGAAAAACAAAAAGTTAATTTAAAGTATTTATTTTTAATAAAATACATATTTAATAGTATTAATATTTTTTATAAAATAAAATAAAATATTAAACAAAGTATAATACAATTTTATACAATATACTGTAAAATTAAGTTACAAAATTAGAGTAGAGATTGAATATTTATTTCTGTTTGTTTGTTATAGTCTATTTCATCAAATGAGTTTAGGCAAACAAATAGGGTAATAACGATGATTATAATTAGAACATTTTTTTGGGTTTCTTTGGTGGTCTTACTACTACCAGTTGGTAACAATGGTCAGTCAAACGTCATGGGTGCAGCAAAGCATGCCCTAAATGACATGGATAATTTCTGCAGCCGTAATATTGATGTCTGTAATATTGGGACAGAAACTTGGAAGAGCTTAAAATACAAAGCTGCTTATAGTTTTGATGTGGTTGCAAACATTGCCAAAGAAGTAAAAGAAAATGGCGGTCAAGGCTACACACCTGTTTATAAATCAGATTCCACTCAATGGGGTACAGGTAGTCTGAAAAAACCAGCAACCCTTAAAGATAGCCCCTTAGATCATTCTCGCGGCACGCTGACAGACACTGACATGCAGCCCAAATGGGACTTAAAACAAACTGCAAAGGCCAATTTATAAAAAGAATTCACGAACCCCACCCCGCGGCGCCCATATACCCTGCCCTATACTCACATGGGCGACGCCCCAGGCGCACATTGATCTAGATACCCCTGCCCTTACATCTAGTTTCAATGTGCGCCTTTTTATTTCCCCATCCACTGACACCGATGCCGTTCTTAATAAGGTCACTCTAAAGCTTCATGCCTGTTTTCGGCCTTGTCGTTCATTTGTAAGCTGCCAATTTATTTTGTGATTGAATGTCCATTTAATTAGTGCAAAATTCAAATAAATGACTGACCATTAAAATTCAGCTCTTAAAATTATCCCCTTTTACAGGCAATTTTTCTAAGCTCACTAAAAAGAAGGCATCCCCACAATTCATGGATATTGATCAAATAATTGAAGATTTTGAGTTTATAGATGATTGGGAGGATCGATATCGCTACATCATTGAGTTAGGCAATCAATTAGAGCCTTATCCTGATGTGAACAAAACCCCTGAGACAAAAGTAAAAGGATGTGTCAGTCAGGTGTGGCTTACCACCCAACTCATTCAAGGTGATGGCGAATCTGATGTGAATTTACATTTTAGTGGGGAGAGTGATGCTCATATTGTTCGTGGGTTGATGGCCATTGTTTTTGGAATTTTTTCAGACAAGCCCCCAAGTGAAATCGTAAAAACAGATTATCAAGGCATATTTAATAAACTTGATCTAAAAGATCATATCTCACCTCAGCGTTCAAATGGGCTAAATGCTATGGTGCAGCGCATACAACATGATGCTGAAGCGGCTTTAAAAGACCAAAGCGTTTAACTGACCATATTCATTTTAATGTTTATCCATCAATTACAGGGCGATAATCACTCGCGCCCCAATGAGAGATGCGGTGTGCAAGGGTGCGTATCTGGGGGTCATCTGTTAATAATCCATAGTGACGGGCAAGTTGATTAAGGGCCATTCGCAAAATAATTTTTCCAGAACGCTTAGGCAGGCCATTGCGTTTTTCACAATCCTCTAACCCCAATTGTTCGCAACAAACGTCAATTAACACCCCGCTCAATTCTGGTCCCACCACTTCAATGGCTTGAGAAATTCTTTGTTTGGCATCCCAAGCTGCCTCAGTAGGGGCAAGCCCGCAAGCAGAGGCCCCTTTTTGTGTCGAGCGCGCCAAAGCCATGCGATCCCAGTTTCGTGTTATTTGAGGGGCAAGCAAAGCTATTTCATAATCAGCGCGCAATCGTTCGCCCGCTGCAAATTGATGGGTTTCAATCATTGGTTTGCCATTGCGGTCCTTGCGTGTCGCCAGCCAGGCCAAAGGGCTTTCGCTGGCATTTATGGTTATTTTCTGAGGCCGCTGGCTGTCCTCAATTGTCGTGGCAACGCGCTCTTGGTGCTGGCCAAGGCAGTCGCCATGATTGGTAAGCGACCTCTTTATAAAGCTTCGTCCCGCTTTCGTAAGCGGTGCGACATTGCCTTTCACCTGCACGATGCCAGCACTCAGCATGTCTTTTAAGTGTGAGGACGCAATTTTAGCCACCGCTTTCGTGCGACCATTTACAGCTTTGCAGCACAGGGCCCATTCATCCTTCATCTCTAACTTGACTGACCGGCAGATAAAATATTTAGATTGAGACAATTTCAGTATCAATTTGTCCCCCTTTATAAAGGGCAGATCATTCGTTTTTTTGCAGCCCATTATTTACCCCTTCCATTGTTAGCAAGATCTTGCGCGCTATATTTAAAAAAGCAACACAAGCAGCACTCAATCAGTTCAAGTGATCGATCCAGATCATCATCCTCTCGTTTATCTTCTATCAGTTGGCAAGCATAGGAAACCGTTGTTCGGTCTCTACCAAAGGCCCGCCCAACTTCAGAAAAACTTTTGCTGCAACTAATATGTAGAAGATACATAGCAATCTGGCGGGCAAAAGCTTGCGGAGCCGTTCCCCGTTGATCATCAAAAAAGACGTCTCTAGGAATATGAAAAACAGAACTCACAAGAGATGTGATGAGATTTATTTGATGTGCTTCCTGCCAGGGTTCAGCATTTGTAATATTCGATAAAAGTGATCCCTCAATAGAAGTAGGCAGGGGCGGCGGATTCAATCTGGGGTAGGTCATAAGTGCTCCACACAACTAAATAGGTAAATATTCCTATGATCCAAATGATACTCCAAAAATACAAAAGGGGGGATAAGTTTATAACTATGGTTACCAAACACATCTCCAGCTTGATCGGAACACTGCATATTAAGACTTCAAAAAACTTATCCCCCCTCTTTATTTTTCTCTCAAACTGAGAGTGTTCAATAACAGAATAAAGAATGTCGCAATGAGTTTAAAAAACGGATCAAAAACCCGCCCCAATACTCGCAAACAAACAGTCGACCTGACGGATTCAAAGGGAGAGGCGCAGAGTGCCAAGAGTGCCAAGAGTGCCAAGAGTGCCAAGAGCGCCAGGAGTGCCAAGAGTGGCCAAGTGACAAAGGGCCTATCCATTGCCAATTATAGCCGCAAACATGATTTGGTAAATCTTCTAGCCCTATGGCCAGTAGAGATAGAAGACAGGACTTTGGAGGGCACAAAAAATGTAATCAAAAAACTCAAATCAGCCCTCAGAGCCGAAAGGCACCGAGGGCAAAGTGGGCATTGGGCATATAACCTAAACCGGCATATAGGATTAAAGAATGCACTGGAGTTTGAACAAGAAACTTTGAAAGCACAGGCAAAACCTCAAAAGTGAAATGCATCAACTAAAAATAATACTAACAGTTTATCCACAGATACCAACAAGGATCAAATAGGCCGTAAGCACACCAATAAAGTGTATAAAATAAAAAAGAGAGAAATATAAAAAGTTAGCAATACCAAGAAAGTACAATCTTTTTTGCAAAAAATAACTGTTTACGTTGAAAAAAATAAATAATAATAATTGGTACTAACAATTTTTCATGAAAATAAAAAACGTAAATACTACTTGAAGTAGATTTTGGTTTGGCTAAAACTAAAAATTCAGGTTGAGGTTAACAATAAATACCAATGAGGAAAACAACTGAAAAACTGGATTAAACAACAATTCAACCCAACAAAATCGACTGCAAATATTAAGTGATCTCCCCTTGAGCACACTGGCTATGAAAGACCAGAAGAGTGCGCAATTAAAATCAGGTGGGGACTATTATGGTATATTCTTTTACACAAGTAGAGTTGGATCAAATATCC
Source organism: Hyphomicrobiaceae bacterium (assembly GCA_021775775.1). Taxonomy (GTDB): domain Bacteria; phylum Pseudomonadota; class Alphaproteobacteria; order Rhizobiales; family HXMU1428-3; genus HXMU1428-3. Next base: position 9,594 of record JAJFHF010000038.1, on the reverse strand, counting down.
GCAGCATTTAACCAAGCCAATCAAAATCCTGATAGTATGAAAGGTAAATATCGACCGGTTTACGATCTTATCTATGATATCCTAACAGATGAAGATGGGATTGATTCACCAGTCGAAGGGTTAGAAACCAATGTTTGGATTTGGATTGGCGGTGCCAGGCAAGTCAATAGCGGGGAAGGCTATTCAGCCCACTTTATCAGAGAATATACCCGCACCCAACATGAGCAAAGATATGGGCTGCCCCTTACAGATACTGATCTGAATATTGCTTCCAATAGCATTGCTAGAAACTTCATCAATGATATCCTGCAGGGCGCTACACCGACTATAGAGGAACTTGGGTTAATAGATGCCGCACCGATTGCAGGCTCAATCTTTAATCAGGTCTTTCCCAGTAACTTTTCAGCTTGGTCAGGCACCATTCTTTTCCCATATTTAGGTATAGATACCTATTATGAGGATTGGCTGTTAAACAATGATGCCGTCACCACTTTCAAGCCTCTGGCTGGAACTTATGATTTAATCTCAACCGCTGCCGCTGCCATTCCTCTAGCTGCAAACCCCTTAGATGTTGTTTCAAATTTGATAGATAATTTTGGCTTTGGCGGTTTAATAAGCGCAGCCTCAACCTCAATTAGATTAAGCGCTGCAACCGATAATTTTTATGAAACAGTTTACAAAACAGATGAATATAATTTTACCCTAAGTGCAGGAAACGACCTATTTGGTATAACAAGCAAGAGCGCGACCTACATTGTAGGGACATTGGGAGATGACACCTACAGCAAAGACCAAATGACCAACAAGGCAGTAAATGGCACGGATGGTAAGGATGTCATTCAAGCTGGTCTTGGTGATGATCATGTTTTTGGTGGCGATGGTCATGATCTGATTGATGGGGATGTGGGAGATGACACGATAGATGGTGGTCTTGGTGATGATCTTATCAAAGGAGGGGCGGGCGATGATAAATTTATAGTCGGTGAAGGCAATGACGTTATCTTAGATGGAGAAGCTGGGGACCGTTTGTTTGTAAGAGCAAGTTTGTTTGGGGCGGAGGAAGTGAACGAAGAGGATCGCTTAATTCCTCTTTTAGGCGGGGTATCTAGTCTAATAAGACTTCAAACTTTTGACGGGACCCCGGTCCTGGATGAAAGCCAGTTTACAGATCTTAATCAAAATGGAAACACTGAATATTGGTTTTCATCTAAGTTTCTTTCAATTCTAGCCGTACCAGGCGGCGGGCAATCCATTGAGGTCGGCAGTGATGCCTTTCGTCAATATAATTTAGCCCCCTTCTCCATTGTGTATGAAATGAATGGAGATGATTTAGAGATATATATTTTCAAAAATTCTTCTACTGTACCGGTTTTTGGAGGGAGCAGAAACAACCCCAATTTCTTTGATATTGAGCAAAATAAAGACGCGCAAATTACTCTGGTTGATTTTGATGATGGCGATTTTGGGATCACCTTAACTGGTCCCCTAATCATAGGCACTGAAACCATTGATCTAGTACCAAGTGTCGATGCCACCGCTTTCAATACCTATAACAATTTCATTTCTCAAATAACCAATGATGGGAATTTAATCCAAACTTTAGGAAAGCTAACCCCTAGAGGGCCCCTATTTGATCCAGACACTGGTGAGCCACTGCAAATTGTTATTAAGACAGGGGGAGAAGATGACACCTATGTAGGAGACGAAACCGATGAGACCATCGATGGCCAAGGCGGAGATGACACCATCGATGGTCAAGATGGCAATGATAACATTGAAGGGGGAACAGGAGATGACACTCTTACTGGCGGTGCAGGAGATGACACACTCTCAGGTGGCCCCGGTAATGATACATTAAATGGCGGGGCAGGTGCTGATACCTATTCAGGTGGTTCAGGCATTGATTTCATAAATTACTCTGGGTCAAGTTCAGCCATAACTGTCAATCTTTTAACATCTCAAGCTCTAGGCGGAGAGGCCCAAGGTGATACCATTGAAGATATTGAAGGCATCATTGGCTCTAATTTTAATGACAGTTTAACGGGCGATGGTCTAGATAATGTTTTCTATGGCGGCGTTGGCGACGATAGCCTCATCGGCAACGACGGAGATGACACTCTTGGCGGTGGTGCAGGCGCCGATACCATTGATGGAGGTGCAGGCCTTGATCTTGTGTCTTATGTAGACTCCGCTCAAGGCGTCACGGTTGATCTCATAAACCAACAAGTTAGTGGCGGAGAGGCGCAAGGAGACCTCATCAGTAATGTGGAAGGCGTCATAGGATCTGATCTAGCCGATAGTTTAACTGGCAATGATTTGGATAATAATTTTAGCGCAAATGCTGGCAATGATATTGTCACCGGAGCTGGTGGAAATGACAGGCTAGAAGGTGGCGCAGGAGCCGATACCCTATCGGGAGGGGCGGGCGTAGACACATTAATTTACACCAGTTCAAACGCCGCCGTAAACGTTGATTTAGGCCAAAACACGACAAGCGGCGGACACGCAAGCGGCGATCAAATCTCTGGGTTTGAGAATGTCACTGGCTCAAGTTTCGGCGATCAACTTACCGGTGACACCACTGCAAACACAATAAACGCCGGCGCAGGTGATGATGTCATTACAGTCACAAGCGGAGGTGATACCGTCATAGGCGGTTTTGGCAACGATACGTTGGATTTCATAAACGCAGCCCAAGGCATAACGCTTAATTTAGAAACAAACACTTTTGGGGGCGGGATCGCTGATGGATTAGAGGCGATCTCAATTGAAAACATCATTGGCAGTGCATTTAATGACCAAATCATCGGTTCTGATTTTGCCAACACACTCACCGGCGGTGCAGGCGTCGACACCCTAACCGGTGGCGGTGAAAATGATAGCATTGACGGGGGGGATGGAGCCAGTGACACGGCGATTTATACGGGCAATCAAGCAGATTACAACATCACCCAATTCACGAATGGGGCGCTTCGCATAGAAGATCTGCGAGCCAATCCAATAGATGGTACCGATACAGTAACAAATATAGAATTTATTCAGTTTAACGATACCACAGTTGCTCTAAACGGATTGAACATTTCAAATTCCAGTCCCGATCCAACAGATGATCAAGGTCTCACCGTCCTAGAAGATGAGAGAATAACCATCCAGAGCACAGCTCTGCTGGCCAACGATCAAGATTCTGATGGTGACACGTTAACCATCACAAATGTTTTAAACGCTCAAAACGGCGAGGTCGAGTTACTTGCCAATGGAGATATTGAATTCAACCCGGATGAAAATTTCTTTGGGACAACTTCTTTTGATTACGAAGTATCGGATGGAATTTCGGCGCCTTCAATTGCCAGAGTGACCATAGAGGTCATACCGGTAAATGATGTCCCCACCGCCTTGGCCTATACGGACCTAACCATTTATACCGGCGCACCAACCTTGTTATTACAACAATACATTTTGGCAAATGATACGGATTTTGATGGTGAGCCATTAACAATCATTTCAGTCAATACCATTGCAGGGGGAACAGCTACCTTAACACAAGAGGGCGATGTGCTTTTTACACCATCAGGAAATGCACAAGATTTGGCCTCCTTTAGTTATACTGTGGCTGACCCAACCGGTTTGACCGCAACAGCAACGGTCCAAACCGCGCTCAAGGAAAGACTGGCTTATGACGCCAATGATGATCAATTCGAAACCATAGAAAATCAATCTTTGATCATAACAAGGAGCCAAATATTCTCAAACGACACCAATGAGGACACCCAAGTCCCCATCATTCTAGGGTTAGGAAATAGCGCTAATGGTACGGCAACAATAAACATAGCCGGCGACATCCTCTTCACCCCAACCCCAGGTTTTTTTGGTACAACAACCTTCACTTACTAGGCAACAAACGGGGAAGGGACGCAGGACACCGCAACAGTGATCATTGTCGTGGCGCAAGACACCACCAGCAACACGCCGCCCATAGCAACCGATGATCAAGGCTTAACGGGGGTGCAAGACACACCCGTTACCATTGCCGCCAGCACCCTGCTCGCCAATGATACCGATGGTGATAATGATACATTAACGATCGTTCAGGTGGCCGGCGCGGTGAACGGTGTGGTGGAGTTAACGGCCCAAGGTGATGTGCTATTCACCCCCACCGCCGCCTATTTTGGTGCAGCCAGCTTCACCTATACGATTGATGATGGCAATGGCGGGCAAGCGACAGCCACGGCGACAATCACTGTGGCGCAAGACACCAGCAACACGCCGCCCATAGCAACCGATGATCAAGGCCTAACGGGAGTGCAAGATACACCCGTTACCATTGCCGCCAGCACCTTGCTCGCCAATGATACCGATGGTGATAATGACACATTAACGATCGTTCAAGTGGCCGGTGCGGTAAACGGTGCGGTGGAGTTAACAGCCCAAGGTGATGTGCTGTTTACACCAGCGGCCAACTACACAGGGCCAGCCAGCTTCACCTATACAATTGATGATGGCAATGGCGGCCAAGCCACAGCCACAGCCACCATTAGCGTGAATGCTGTTAATCTCATTCAAGACGTTGCTGGGCAAACTGAATTTTTAACAGGCACATCTGGCATTGATGCCTTTGTAATCGACGCTAATTCTGTTGATTATGGCTGGGGTGAAACCACTGATGGAACAGGCATTGTGGTTTATTCAGGCGCTGATTTTGATATTCTAACTGACTTTGAACAGATCCGTTTTAACAATGGCATCGTAGTGCAAGCCCCCGATGGATCTTTTTCTTTTACGCCGAACACCAATGCAATTGTACTGTTCCAAGATGACCCCACTCAAAATGAATTTTTAACAGGAACATCTGGCATTGACGCTTTTGTAATAGATGCCAATTCTGTTGATTATGGTTGGGGGCAAACCACTGATGGGACGGGCATTGTGGTCTATTCAGGCGCAGATTTTGACGTTCTCACCGACTTTGAGCAAATTCATTTTAATGATGGCATCGTTGAGCAAGCACAAGACGGATCTTTTTCTTTCATCGCGAATGATGCAAATGGGGTCAATATCATTACAGACAATCTAACACAGAATGAGAATATCATAGGTACAGACAGGCCTGATATTTTTTCTATCTCCGGCATCTCAGTAGATTATGGCTGGGGTGAGACTGCAGATGGCAATGGTATCGTTGTTTGGAATGACAATAATTTTGATATTTTGACAGGTGTTGAGCAAATTGGTTTTGATGATGGGGTGGTCACACAATTAACCGATGATAGTTTTGTATTTGCCTTAAACAGCGAAATTTTATCACTGGCGGGTGATGCAACTAACAACACGCTGATAGGGGGCAATGCAAATGACACCCTATCAGGCATGGGAGGTGATGACACACTAACAGGTGGGGCAGGTCTAGATGTCTTCATCGCAAGCCAGAACAATGGCAGTGATACGATCACTGATTTTGAAGATGGCCTTGATTTGATAGATGTATCAAGTGTCTCTCTAGCCATAGATGAGATGTCAGATCTAACCATTTCACAAACAGGATCTGATACTTTGGTTAGTTTTTCAACTGGTAGCTTTACAGTGCAAAACACTCAGTCAGACACACTGACATTTAACGACTTTATTTTCTCGTAGCGGGTAATGAAATAAGTATGAGGCTCAGGTCTACCCCCAAGGAGCAAAGGGGGGGGGGTGCCTCCTCTAGGTCTGATCCTCATACATCACGCCCATAAAATAGAGCCCGTGTGCAGGGGCCACAGGCCCGCATGCTGTGCGCTCACGCGCAAGTAGTGCATCACGAATGCCGCTAGCTGGCCACTTGCCCAACCCCACCTCAACCAAAGAGCCAACCATTGAGCGCACTTGATTATGCATAAAAGAGCGCGCCGACACATCAACGTAAACATGATCGCCGTCACGGCGCACATGAACATAATCAATTGTTTTAACTGGGCTTTTCGCCTGGCAATGGGTCGAGCGAAAGGTTGTCAGATCATGAGTGCCAACAAAATCTTGAGAGGATGTTGTCATAGCGGTTTCATCAAGCGGGCGTGCCACATGCCAGGCCATCCCACGCTCTAGCGTTAATTTAGCGCGGCGATTAATAATCATATAGTGATAAGAGCGCATAGTGGCACTAAAGCGGGCATCAAACTCATCATGAACCAACTCGCAGCCAACCACAGCAATTGGATCAGGTTTGAGATGATAGTTAAGCCCATCACGCACCTTATCAACACGCCACTGATCAGGTAGGTCAATATGGGCCACCTGGCCGCGGGCATGTACGCCTGCATCTGTGCGCCCCGCGCCCATGGGAACAAAATCGACGCCTGATAAAGTCTCGACAGCTTTGTGCAATTGGCCTTGCACAGAGACACCGTTTTTCTGTATTTGCCAGCCAACAAAAGGGGCGCCGTCATATTCAATGGTGAGTTTAAAGCGAGACATGAAAAATCCAAAATTAAATTACAAAAAGGGAGGATGCCACAAACAGACCCTAGCGTGAAAGTGTCCGAGCTAGCTGTGATAAAGAGCGCAAACTATCACCTGAAATCTGTCCGTCAATATAGGATTTTCCTGCCATCAACGGGCTAGAGGACACAAGCCCCCCTCGTTGCAACCGCGCTTGCATAGGATTGATCCAAAAAACCCGCCGCACTTGTTGGCGCATATCAGCTAAGGGCTGCATAATCTCTCGGGGGCTAGACGTATCACAGCCATCACTAAACAACAAAATCACGCTGTTTTTGGTGGCGATATCCCTTAAATAATGTTGGTTAAATTTAGTCAAACTACCCGCAATATTGGTGCCGCCAAACCAAAGATCCTCAAAGGCCTCCATCCGTTGGCGCATAACCTCACGGTCATTTTCTTTTAAAATATCAGTGACACAGTTAAGCTCAATATGAAAACAAAAAGCTTCTGAATGTTCAAAACTTTGCAATAACCCGCGTACAAATCGTGCCAACATCGGGCTGTAATATGACATGGAATGAGAAACATCGAGCAATGCGATAATATGCAAAGGGCGCCGTTTGCGTTGCTTGCGCCCAATGATCAATGGATCTCCATCGGTAGCAGCCAGTTTTCGGGCGGTGGTAGCAAGGTCAATTCTTTTGCCGCGTGCGGTTTTGCGCCAGCGCCTTGTTTGGCGCAATTTAATTTGTTGAGCAAGATATTCAGCCAATTTTGCCGCCTCTTCCCAGCCCGCCTGTTCGGTCAAAAAACGAAAGTCAGTGGCGCTAACAGCTTTGTCTCGCCCAGCTCCCCCCTCTTGGTCGCCTTCCTCCCCATGGTAAAAATCGGCAACAATCTGAAAGTCTTGATTAAATTGTTTTTCAAAGCGCTCCCCAGAATCAGGGTTAGACCCGGTGGAATCACCATCCGCTGGTGTATAGAAATACAAATGAAACAAGCGGTCAAATTGCTCCCACTCATCTTTGTTTGTACATAAAAGATGTTGCAAATAACTTTGAAACAGCGGGCGAGAGAGCCCCCCTTCACTGGCACCAAGCATCAAGGCATCGCGCGCTTCGCCCACACCAATCGAGTAGCCAAGCCGTCTCAGTTCCGCCAAAAACAAGCACAACTTATCGCGCATTCCATCAACGCAAATTGTATTATCTAAAGTTTCGTTTTGTATGGCCATATCAAGTCCACAAAATTAAAGTCTAAAAGGTAAAGCCCCCAAAGATTTAAGAAGAGATTTAAAATGAAAGTGAATTAACAAGTGGCGGTACGTTCACTTGTGCTTGGTCTTCTTTTGTCTTCAACAAACAGGTCATGGTTTGCGCAATGATCTCATCATTCCCCTTTAAGCTCTCAATATCAAGACACAGCAAAGCTTGGGCCCAATCAATGGTCTCAGCAATGCCAGGGCGCTTGCGCAAATCCATATCACGCAATTTCGCCACAAGCTGTACAACTTGGCCGCGCAGTTTTTCTTCCATCTCAGGCACATGCTTAGATAAAATATGAGCTTCGCGCCGCGCACTAGGGAAGGGGACAAAGGCATACAGACACCTGCGCCGCAGCGCATCGGATAATTCGCGTGTGGCATTCGATGTTAAAATCACCAACGGCAGGCAAGTAGCGCTAACCGTTCCATACTCAGGAACTGTAATTTGAAAATCAGAGAGAATTTCCAATAAAAACGCTTCAAATTCCTCGTCGGCTCGATCAATTTCATCGATTAATAAAACCGGCGGGCTCTCTTGGGTAATCGATTGCAACAAAGGCCGTTTTAAAAGAAACTGTTCATTATAAAGGTCAACTTGATGCGCGCGGCCCGCTTCAATCTCAGCCTGATGCAAACGAATTTCCAGCAGTTGGCGCTGATAATTCCATTCATAAATGGCCGAATTGGCATCGAGGCCTTCATAACATTGCAGCCGAATAAGCTTGGTGTCCAAAGAACGAGCAAGAGCGGCCGCCAACTCTGTTTTACCAACTCCAGCGTCGCCTTCAAGCAGCAAAGGGCGCCCCAATTTGCTCATCAAATGAACAGGAACAGCCAAATCTAAAGAGAGCACATAACCTGCATTATCAAGGTCTGAAATCAAATGATCAATATGAGAAAAAGGCATAATAGATCCCAAAATGGTTTCAAATAATAATAGTTCTTAAATCTCTATCCAAATAGGGCAGAGATAAAACAATAGCTGATTTCTTTTTATGTGAGAATGGTCCCAAAGGCAATATTCGTAAAAAAGAGAAACCACCAAAGCGAGGAGGGACAAGCGCTTTGGTGGTTTTAATTAAGCGAACAGTTTTAAAAATGAAAGACAGCAAATCTCTTTTTAAAATAATCCGTTTCGCTTCTATAATGACCTGGCAGTTAAGGGCTTAAGGGGAGGGATGCCAAAGGTCATTTATGTCAAAGAGGGCGCTTTAAAGTAACAAGGAGGTTTCACCAGCGCCTCATGTCCATCTGTCGTGGCGGTGCGCAAATAGGTTCAAAATTAAATAAAATTTTATATATATAAAAAAGTCATCTAAAATCATACTCAAGAAAATAAGAAGGAGGACATCGCCATGAATTGGGTGCTGACCGCAATGTCAAAAGATCGGCCCGGCATAGTAGAGGACATCGCATCGATTATCACCAAGCATGGGGGCAATTGGGTTGAAAGCGCTATGAGCCGTTTGGGGGGCGAGTTTGCAGGTATTGTTCAATATCAAATATCTCAAGAAGTTGCACAGGCCCTTGCCAATGAGTTGCAAACATTAAGTGAAAAAGGGATTCAAATTGTCGTGCAACAAGACCCGGGCGCTTCCAATAAGGAAACCCAAACAAAAGGGCAAACGGCGACGATGGATTTAACAGGCATAGATCACAAAGGCATTGTTAACGATATCACCCATTTGTTAGCTAGCAAAAGCGTAACCATTGAAACACTAGAGACAGGTCTCTATTCATCCAGCATGGCCGGTCAGCCAATGTTTTTCGCCAAAGCCAAAGTTCTGCTCCCTGATGATTTATCAGTAATACAGCTGCGCGAAGCTACAGAAACCATTGCTCACGATATAATGGTGGATATCAACCTTGAAATTGATGAAGAGGACCGGTAGATTAAAAAAGTGAAAAAGTTAAAT
>JAJFHF010000037.1 GCA_021775775.1 Hyphomicrobiaceae bacterium | reverse complement strand
TGATGAGGTTGTTGAGAAATGTTTAAAAGATGAGGCTTTGTTGCATTACAAGCCTTGGTTTGAGGATTTGCGGTTTGAAAAACCTTTTCAACTCTGCGATGATTTGGAAAAATTGTTTCATGATAAATCTGTTGTGGGCCGGGGGGCCTGGGCGCGTTTGTTTAATGAGACGATGACCGCGTTGCGGTTTGAGGTTGATGGTGAAGAGCTCGCGCTGGAGCCAACTTTAAATTTGTTGCAATCGCCTGATGGAAATAAACGCGCGCTGGCAGCGAAAGCCATTGAAGAGGTCTTGGACCAAAATAAACGCTTATTCACGCAAATAACCAATACTTTGGCCAAAGATAAAGAAATTGCTGATCGCTGGCGCGGGTTTAAAGATGTGGCCGATAGCCGTCATTTGTCTAATCGGGTTGAGGGTGAGGTGGTTGATGCGCTTGTGGAAGCTGTGCAATCAAAATATGGACGGATTTCACATCGGTATTATAAGTTAAAAGCCAAGTGGTTAGGGTTAGACAGTTTAGATTATTGGGATCGCAATGCTCCCTTGCCCAATGAGAGCACGCGGGTTATCCCTTGGGCTGAAGCGCAAGAGACAGTGCTGAGCGCTTATAATGGCTTTTCTCCTAAAATGAGTGAAATTGCGAAACCGTTTTTTGAAAAAAATTGGATTGATGCGCCGTTGCGCCCTGGTAAAGCACAAGGGGCGTTTTCGCATCCAACTGTGCCAAGTAGCCATCCGTTTGTTTTGATCAATTATCAAGGGAAACCACGTGATGTGCAAACCTTGGCGCATGAATTGGGCCATGGTGTGCATCAGGTATTGGCTGGTGAACAAGGGGCTTTGATGGCGCCAACACCTTTGACGTTGGCCGAAACAGCCAGTGTATTTGGAGAAATGTTGACGTTTCAAGCTTTGTTGAAAAAAGCACAAACACCCCAAGAGCGGACTGTTTTATTGGCCTCTAAGGTTGAGGATATGATCAACACTGTTGTGCGCCAGATCGCTTTTTATTGCTTTGAGCGCAAGGTGCATATTGCACGCCGTGATGGTGAATTAACGTCAGAACAATTAAATGAGTTTTGGCTCGATGTTCAAAGTGAAAGTTTGGGACCAGCCATTAATATGGGCAAAGGGTATGGTATCTATTGGAGTTATGTGCCGCATTTTATTCATGCGCCATTTTATGTCTATGCCTATGCGTTTGGTGATTGTTTGGTAAACTCGCTTTATGCGGTTTATGCCCAGGCAGATGATGGGTTTCAAGAAAAGTATTTTGATATGTTACGCGCTGGGGGAACCAAGCACCATAAAGATCTGTTGGCTCCTTTTGGTTTAGATGCCAGCGACCCGGCGTTTTGGGATAAGGGGCTATCTGTTATTGAAGGGATGATTGATGAGCTTGAAACCATAAAAGACTTTGGGGCGGTTTGATTGAAGTTGTTTCTGGACGGTGATTTTGCAACCGTAAGTTTGGACGATCTTTTAAATCGATCAATAAATCGACCAAACTCTTGCAGATTTTGTACTTTGAGGATAATAAAAGAGAGCTGATGGATTGGTTCGACACTGGTTTGTTGCCGGTATAGAGCTGAATTTTAATAAAATGGATGAAAAGTTCGACATATGTCGAGCTTAACATAGCTATAAATATTCTTTACTAATAAGGGGAAGATGATGGGAATTGATACATCTAAAGGGCATGCTGCCATGGATTATGCTGAGCATGAACGTACTTATAACGGTTTCATTAAGGGGACCATTTATAGTACGATTGCTGTGATCGCTGTTTTAATTGGCATGGCTTTGTTCCTTCTTTAAATTAAGTTCTGTCGTTATTTTATATTCGTTGGATTTGACTTTGACACTTGCGACTTTGTTTCGTGGACGAAGTTATTGACCTAACGGATATAAATTTTTGTGTTTTAAAAATTATATTATAAAGGGGAACCGGTAATGGTTTTGATTGCCGTTCCGGTTGAAGGTGAGGCTGAAACACGTGCTGCTGTTTCACCTGAGACTGTAAAAAAATATATTGCTCTTGGTTGCCAGGTTCAGGTTCAAAGCGGTGTTGGTTTGGCTTCAAGCATTCTTGATGCTGACTATGAAGAGATGGGCGCCAAAATTTGTGGCTCAATGGCTGAGACGCTATCGGGTGCTGACATTGTTTTGAAGGTTCGGCGCCCTTCAGCTGAAGAAGTGGCGGCGATGGGTGAGGGCACAATTGTCTGCGCCATGCTGGATCCTTTTGACGATAAAGATGGTCTTGAAGCGATGGCAGCTGCTGGGATTAAATCTTTTTCCATGGAATTGATGCCGCGCATCACACGGGCTCAATCTATGGATGTTTTGTCATCCCAATCTAATTTGGCTGGTTATAAAGCTGTGATTGATAGCGCCGGGCATTTTACTCAAGCGATGCCTATGATGATGACAGCGGCGGGCACAGTGCCGCCGGCTAAGGTTTTTGTTATGGGCGCCGGGGTTGCTGGATTGCAAGCGATTGCAACGGCCAAACGCCTTGGCGCGATTGTAACCGCGACTGATGTGCGCCCTGCTGCTAAAGAGCAGGTTGAGAGCCTTGGTGGTAAATTCATTGCCGTAGAAAATGATGAGTTTAAGGAAGCTGAGACGGCCGGTGGTTATGCCAAAGAAATGTCTGATGATTATAAGCGTGAGCAGGCTGAGTTGGTGGCTAAACACGTTAAAGGGCAAAATATTGTTATTACGACAGCTTTGATCCCTGGCCGGCCGGCACCGAAACTTATTTCAGCTGATATGGTTCATTCTATGAAAGCTGGTTCGATCATTTATGATATGGCTGTTGAACGAGGGGGCAATTGTGAATTGGCTCGCCCTGGTGAAATTGTGAATGAAAATGGTGTGTTGGTAATGGGGCCCTTGAATATTGCCGGGGCGTTGGCTGGCAATGCAACCAGTCTTTACGCGAAAAACCTATTGAATTTTATTGGTTTGTTTGTGAGCGAAGAAGATGGCATTAAAATTGATTTTGATGATGAGATCATCCAAGGCACTTTGGTGACCAATGAGGGTAAGATTGTGCACCCTCGTTTAACAGGGGAGGGAAGCTAATGAATTTTGATAAGAGGTTTTCTTTGCGCAAATTACAACTTGGTATGATTGTTTTGGTTTCGTCTTTGTTGCCAGCATCTAACGCCTTTGCCGCCGCATCTGGCACACAGGTTAGCTCTTTTACTTATTTGTTTGCTGTGTTTGTTTTGGCTATTTTTGTTGGTTATTTTGTGGTCTGGGCGGTTACGCCAGCGTTGCACACACCTTTGATGGCAGTGACCAATGCGATTTCTTCAGTGATTGTGGTCGGGGCTTTGTTGGCTGTGGCTGTGCCTTCTGATGGAGGAATTGAAAAGGCCAATATTTTTGGATTTTTGGCGCTGGTGATGGCTGCCGTGAATATTTTTGGGGGCTTTCTTGTGACGCAACGCATGTTGGCCATGTATAAGAAAAAAGAACGCTAAAACGTTTTTGTTCTTATTTATTGTGATTGTCGTTTTTAGCTTTTATTTGATGCACATTCTTTCTGAAAACCAAGAAACCCTTTTCAGGCTGTGTTTATGAGGATTTGTTATATGTCTCCGGATCTTATTGCCATTTTATATTTGGTCTCAGGTGTTTTGTTCATCTTAAGCCTTCGAGGTTTGTCTAGTCCGGCGTCTTCTCGCCAGGGGAATTATTTGGGCATGCTGGGTATGGCCATAGCGATTGGTACAACACTGGCAGCTGCCCCCCATATTACTTCTTTTTCTTGGATGATGATATTAGGTGGTCTTGGCGTTGGTGGGTTGTTTGGAGCGATTATCGCGCGCAAAATTCCCATGACAGCAATGCCGCAATTGGTGGCAGCGTTTCATAGCCTTGTTGGTTTGGCAGCGGTGTTTGTGGCAGCGGCGGCCTATTATGCACCTGACGCGTTTGGCATTGGCCAGGTGGGCGCGATTAATACAGCAAGTTTGATTGAGATGTCTCTGGGGGCAGCGATTGGGGCGATTACGTTTACTGGGTCTGTGATTGCCTTTGCTAAACTTGATGGCAGAATGTCTGGTTCTCCGATTATGTTGCCGGGGCGGCATTTTATTAATCTTGTGTTGTTTGGATTGATGATATTTTTGATTTATAGCTTTGCTGTTGGTCAATCTGAGCTGGCATTTTGGGCATTGGTTGCAACGGCTTTGGTGTTTGGTATTTTAATTATCGTACCCATTGGCGGGGCTGATATGCCTGTTGTGGTCTCAATGCTGAATTCTTATTCTGGTTGGGCCGCGGCTGGTATTGGGTTTACGCTTAGCAATATGGCGCTGATTATCACAGGGGCGCTGGTTGGTTCATCTGGCGCTATTCTTTCCTATATTATGTGTAAGGGCATGAATCGCTCGTTTATTTCAGTGATTTTGGGTGGTTTTGGCGGGGATTCTGCTGGGCCCACCGGTGATGATGGGGTGGAGCGTACTGTCAAACAAGGCTCTGCGGAAGATGCTGCCTTTATTATGAAGAATGCTGGCAAGGTGATTATCGTGCCTGGCTATGGTATGGCGGTTGCCCAAGCGCAGCATGCGTTGCGTGAGATGGCAGATGAGTTAAAAGCGGCCGGTGTTGATGTGGCTTATGCCATTCACCCTGTTGCTGGGCGGATGCCTGGACATATGAATGTTTTGTTGGCTGAGGCTAATGTGCCTTATGATGAAGTGTTTGAGCTTGAAGACATCAATTCAGATTTTGCACAAGCCGATGTTGTTTATGTAATTGGTGCCAATGACGTGACCAATCCGGCTGCACTGGAAGACCCTTCTTCTCCGATTTATGGTATGCCGGTGTTGGAAGTTTGGAAATCTGCCACTGTGATGTTTAACAAGCGTTCACTGGCTTCTGGTTATGCTGGTATTGATAATACGCTTTTTTATAGAGATAACACAATGATGCTGCTTGGTGATGCCAAGAAGATGACTGAGAATATTGTGAAGTCGCTTTAATTTAATTTTGATATTCATTACAAGCCGCGGTATGCCAAGATGGATCTTTACCGCGGCTTTGTTATGTTTAAGGTTCGGGTGATTTTATTTTAGTGACCTAGAGGTTTTCTTAGATGAATTGGTTGATTAAAGCTGGGCTGGTTATCGGGGCGCTTTATATTGTGGGGGCGCTCGTTTTGTATTTTATGCAGCGCCGGGTTACGTTTAGCCCGGACCGGACGCGGGTTTTGGTCAGTGCCGTTGCTGTGCCTGGACTGCATGAGGTGCTGCTTGAAACAAGTGATCGTTTGAAGCTTTATTGTTGGTGGGTTAGGGCCAAACCTGGCAAGCCAACCTTATTGTTTTTTCATGGCAATGGCGGCAATGTGGCCAACAGGGAAGAGAAGTTTTTGCAACTCTCAAAGGCTGGCTTTGGGGTGTTTATGCTTGGTTATCGCGGCTTTGGGGGATCTGAGGGGCACCCGTCAGAAGCGGCTTTTGTGGGTGACGCTCAGTTGGCTTACAGCTATTTGATAGAGCAGGGTTTGAGCGCAAATGATGTTGTGATTTATGGAGAGTCGATTGGGACATCAGTGGCTGTGCAATTGGCTACTAAAGTGAAAACAGCGGCGCTGATATTGGAAGCGCCGATGTATTCTGTGCTTTCAATTGCACAAGACCGGTACCCTTATTTGCCAGTGCGCCCTTTTTTGCGTGATAAATTTGAGACGAATATGTTTATTGAAAAGGTAAGTGTGCCCTTATTGATTGTGCATGGAACTGATGATGGGGTCATAAATTTGGCCTCTGGTCAACGATTGTTTGAAGCGGCAAATGAGCCAAAAACATTTTATGAGGTGCGCGGGGCTGGGCATAATAATTTGTATGAGTTTCCGATTGTCGATGAGATGGTGCGGTTTTTAAAGGCGCATGGGGTGGTTCGTTCAGAGCTGGTTGAATAATTCAATTCCTAAAAGAGAGTGGTGAATACGAAATGTTGGAGGCATTGGCTGAAACTGTTGATGTAAAAAAAGTGGCTACTGTGGCGCAGACAGTGTTTGATAAACTCGTGGGGTTTTCAATTCATCTGCTTATCGCTGTGGGTTTGTTGGTGGCCAGCTATTTGTTAGCGCGATTTGTGGCCCGGGTCATACGGATGCGTTGTGAAGCAATTAAAGGATTTGACCAAACGTTGACACCGATTTTGGCGCAATCAGCCAGCTATGGCATTATGATTTTTGCCTTGATTATGGTCTTGGCTAATTTTGGAATTGAGACAACTTCAATCATTGCCGTTCTGGGCGCGGCTGGTTTGGCGATTGGGCTGGCTTTGCAAGGCACATTGCAAAATGTGGCAGCTGGTATCATGTTGTTGGTCATTCGTCCGTTCAGACGCGGTGATTATATTGAGGCGGGTGCTGCTGCTGGCACAGTGGATGAAACAGGCTTGTTTATGACACGTATGCGGACTGTGAATGGTTTGTTTGTTGCTGTGCCTAACTCTATGATTTTATCAAATATTATTACCAATTATAGTCGCTTGCCACGCCGGCGTTTTGATCTGCAGGTTGGGATCTCTTATGATGCCGACATTGACGTGGCGCAAGAATTGATTTTGAATCTGTTAAATGATGATATTCGCGTTTTATCAGAGCCTCCAGCGATTGTGGTTGTGCGCCGCCTTGGGGATAGCTCGGTGGATTTAGAGTTGCGCGCTTGGGCCAGCAAAGAAGATTTTTGGTCGCTTAATTTTGATATGACCAGAGCGATTAAATTGGCGCTTGATGAAGCTGGTGTGTCTATTCCTTATCCGCATCGCCAGCTTGTTTTGGCACCAGAGACTGTTGCTAAGTTAGCTGGAGATAAACCTGCACCGACGGTTGCTAAAAAAACCCCAAAAAAGCGTAAAAAACAAGCGACGAGACCTGATAATTTAGAGCCAGCACAAGAGGGTGATGGGGAGTGAGGTTTTGGTTAGACTCTTGTTTTTGTACTATAGAGTTTACTTCTTGATAAAACTTCACCTAAAGGTCGCAGATTTTCGTGTGTGAGATTGCTCGATTTTTGTGTCTAGATAAGATAGTCTGCTAGCAATCATTTACAGCAAATTTGAGAGTATTTATGACGGACACTTCCTCTACAGACCGCCCGACCAAAGATAGACCTTGGTTATTTCGCACCTATGCTGGCCATTCGACGGCGAAAGCCTCCA
>JAJFHF010000036.1 GCA_021775775.1 Hyphomicrobiaceae bacterium | reverse complement strand
GAGCGTGATGAGTATGGCTATTGCGAAGAAACTGGTGAACCAATTGGGGTCGGGAGACTTGACGCTCGTCCGATTGCAACCTTATCGCTTGACGCTCAAGAGCGTCATGAAAAGCGTGAGAGAGTGTTTCGAGATCGGTAGATTAAAGTCACTTGAAACGTTTTTAATCTGATCACCCATCTTTTATAAACTTGATCTTAACTTAAAACACGGTGCATAATTTTTATTGTCGATGTTTCTTCGTAACTTTTTTTAAAGTTTTACTGAATATCAATGTTTATTTGTTAGCTGTTATTACATCGTGCGTGTAATAGGGGTTGAGTATGACAGATGTATTGATTGATAGAGATCAGTCTTTAAGTGATGAACAAACTAAAAGTTCATCTCAATTTTTAAAACTATTGGCTTTAAATCTAAAAGCAAATCTCTACATATGGCTTTTCATTATTGCTTATGTTTGTTTGGTTAAATACCAACTTTCCACGATGTCTACCTATGAGCCCAAATCTTTTGGGATATTAATCCTTGGATTTTTATTTGCGTGCTTGCCTTTATATGGCATTGCAATCGTTGTAGAGCGCTTTGTTCACATTGCTTTTGTGATGAAATCTCAAAGCCCTATAAAAGACCTATCGCTAAGTTTGAAAGATTATTTTTGTAGTAAACGGCGCATGGCAAATGGTCTGCCGATAATCATTATGACCTTTTTAATGGCCAATCATTTTGGTCAGATAAAAGATGTGATCCCTCAGATTAATCCGTTTGAGTGGGACGAAACTTTTATGTTGTTAGATCGCAGTTTACATTTTGGATTAGACCCTTGGGTTATTTTACAACCCCTTATGGGATATCTACCTGTAACTGTGTTTATTGACTGGATGTATTATATATGGATTGTGGTCATTTATAGTGTTTTTGTTTCGGCAGCATTTGCACAAAAACATAGTGAATTACGAACTCAGTTTATCTTGTCATTTTTGTTAATCTGGATTGTTGTTGGCAATATCATGGCCATTTTACTTTCATCAGCCGGACCAATTTTTTATGCCAAGATAGGACTTAGTCCTGATCCTTTTTCAGGATTGTTGGTATATCTTAATTCTGTGAACGATATTATTCCCTTAATGGCAATGGAGACCAATCATTTGCTTTGGGACAACTATACTGGAGGTCAAAGTCCAATCGGTGGTATTTCAGCCATGCCGAGTATGCATAATTGTAGTGCAATTCTTGTTGCCATATATGCTTGGAGGGTCAATAAACAGCTTGGTTTGGCTTTGAGTATTTTTGCCGGTATAATATTTCTTGGCTCTATCCATCTGGGTTGGCATTATGCAATCGATGGCTATGTAGCTGGACTTTGTGCACTCCTTATTTGGTGGTGTAGTGGACGGCTTGCAACGTGGATGCATAAAAGCAAAGCGAGCCAAAATTACACACTCTATGAAAAGCAAGTGTCACTATCGGGTGAAAACGCATGACTTTTCAACTTGAGCGCTAAGACTTTTCTATCCCTTGACGGGCTAACTCGTCAGCGCGCTCATTCTCGGGATGGCCAGCATGGCCCTTTACCCAGCGCCAGGTTACATTGTGCTGGGCTTCGATCTCATCTAATTGTTCCCATAGATCGGCGTTTTTAACAGGCTTTTTGTTGGCCGTTTTCCAACCATTTTTTTTCCAATTGGTGATCCAGCCAGTAATGCCGCCTTTTACATAATTGGAATCTGTATATAAAATGACATCACTGGGAACCGTTTTGAGTGCTCTTAGGGCTTCAATGGCGGCTGTTAATTCCATACGGTTATTGGTTGTATCAGCCTCACCGCCATTGATTTCCTTGCGATGATCATCGCCCTTGATCAACACCGCGCCCCAGCCACCTGGTCCTGGATTGCCAGAACAGGCACCGTCCGTATAAATTAGTAATTCATCTTGTTTATCAGTCATGTTGGGTCATTTTCTTGAAAAAGAGTGAAGCGTTAAGATTGGACAGCCCTAAAGCGCGTTTGATAGTCCATAGCTTTTTGGGTTCTCAATGGATTGATGGAATTTCAATTTTCGCAGATATTCTTTTGGGTCTTTTTTCATTACCAGAGCCCCTTCATTTGGTAATAACCAGTCGTGGGAGCGGGTTAATAAAAATCGCAAAGCGGCCGCGCGAGAAATGATAGGGAAGCTATCAATTTCGGCTTTGGTAATGGGCCTGATTTTATTATAAGCGTTGAGCAAGCGGGCGGCTTTTGTGACATTGAAACTGGCATCGTTTTCAAAGCACCACGCATTTATGGTTATGGCCAGGTCTAAGCTTAAGAAATCTGTACAGGCAAAATAAAAATCAATAAGGCCGGAAATTTTATCTTCAAGGAAAAAGACGTTATCTGGAAATAAATCAGCGTGAATGATCCCGCTTGGCAATGACGTTGGCCAGAGCTTTTCTAAACACTCCAACTCTGCCTCGATCATTGTGCGCATATTTGGCATTATACTATCTAGATCACCAGCAAGATTTTCATAAAATTTGCGCAAGCCAGCAATAGAGAAACTATTTTCGCGTCCCTGAGGGAAGCTTTGTCCAGCTTGATGGAACTGCGCCATAGACGTCCCTAAGCGGGCGCAATGATGAGCTGTTGGCACGCGCACTGACATACCATTTAGAAACGTGAATAGAGCTGCAGGGCGCCCGGCACAGCTGTACAAGGTGGCACCATCTTTGGCAGCGATGGGCGTTGGACAAGCGATGTCTTTTTTGGCCATATGATCTATTAAATTTAAGAAAAACGGGAGATCATCTGTGTTCACGCGCTTTTCATATAAAGTCAGGATATAGCGGCCTGTATCTGTTTCCAGCAAAAAATTTGTGTTCTCTACGCCTTCCGCAATGCCTTTAAATGAGATCGCGTTGCCAAGATCATAATTTTTGAGAAAATCAGCTAATTGTTCATCTGAAACGTTGGTATAAACAGCCATTATGCGCTCTTTTGAAGGGGGGTTATCATGAGGCGTCTCTTAATTCTCGGGGCAACTTAAACGCGACATTTTCTGTTGCTGTGGTGATGAGGGAAACCGACGTTTTAAATCTTACATTAAAGGCATCAATAATTTCATCGACCAGAACTTCTGGGGCCGAGGCCCCAGCGGTGATGCCGATGGTGGTGAAATTTTTTATGTCTTCCCAGGGGATGTCTTTTGCACTTTGAACCAAATAGGCTGCTTTAACACCTGAACGTTCACCAACCTCAACAAGACGGCGTGAATTTGAGCTGTTAGGGGCGCCCACAACCAAAAGACAATCGCATTTATCTGCAATTTCTTTTACAGCCTCTTGGCGGTTGGTGGTGGCATAACAAATGTCTTGCTTGTTGGGGTAATTAATCATGGGGAACCGTTCTTTTAACAAGCTCACAATTTCTTGCGTGTCATCGACCGATAGGGTGGTTTGGGTGATATAACTTAATTTTAATGGGTTTTTGGGTGTGAAGTTTGCGGCGTCTTCTAAGGTCTCGACCAATATCACAGCGCCTTTAGGCAATTGGCCCATGGTGCCGATAACTTCTGGATGTCCTTCATGGCCAATGAGAATAATCTCATAGTCTTCATCAAACAAACGTTCAGCCTCAATATGAACTTTTGAAACCAATGGGCACGTGGCATCGATATAAAAGAAATTACGTCGCCCGGCTTCCTTTGGCACCGCCTTGGCCACCCCGTGAGCTGAAAAAATGACGGGAGCTTGGGTGTCGGGAATTTCATCTAATTCTTCCACAAAAACAGCCCCTTTTTCCTTAAGACTATCCACCACATAACGATTGTGCACAATCTCATGGCGGACATAAACAGGGGCTCCATATTTTTCTAGGGCCAGCTCAACAATTTGGACAGCCCGGTCAACGCCAGCGCAAAAACCGCGCGGTTGGGCCAGAATTAGATTTATCGATTTGGGTTGTTTGCTCATTCATTCAGCCCGTTTTTTCTTTCACTCAGGGTTTGACGAGGTTTTATATGTTTTATGGCGTAATTCACGGTAAGTTCAACCATTATCATATAGCCGTCCTTTTTTTGGCCAATTCTATGCTTAGAGTTTGATTAAATATCTGTTTGGTATTAACGTTTATCAATAATTGGGATGACTATTTTGAGGTGTGTAATTTATGCCTTAGAGCTTTTTTCCAAGCTAATTTTATACGAAACTAACTTTTATCATAAGATTTCTTTTATTTTTTAAGTTTTTTGGGGAACTTATTTTCTATGTCTTTTATTCAGCTTAAACGCAACTTTTTTATTGCGCGCCATTTTCTCCTCTCTCGTTTGACTTTTCTGTCTCGTTTGACAGGTGTTCTTATCCTTGCTGGCTTGGTGAGTGGCTGTAGCGTTGGAAGTTTTCCCTCAATGGGTGGTGGATTGTTTGGCTCTTCTGAAAAAAAACAAGTGAAGAAAAGCTC
>JAJFHF010000035.1 GCA_021775775.1 Hyphomicrobiaceae bacterium | reverse complement strand
CATGTCTGAGATTGGGATGTTGGCGTGAACGCCACTAACGGACCCATCGTCATTGCTGATCTGGGTAGCTTGACGCAATGCGGCCACCGAAAATTTCAGCGCTTGTTCAACTTTGTTGAAGTCTGGCAGGCTGAGATAGTCATCAGATTTCTTGGCGTGCTTGACTTTTTCGTTGCTATGCGATGACAGAGATTTCGTCGGTTCTGTATCGGTTTCAGCAGGCACATCCTCGGGGCAAATCTCAGGTTGCAAGGGTTTAAGGTTCGTCTTTTTACCCGACAAGATCTGTTTAGCGATGGCTTGCAATACGGTGGCATCATGATCGTCTTCCGCGCCAGGCGGTTGTGGCATCGAGATTGGCAACTCGGCTTGCGGTGAGTTGTTTTTCTGCTTGGCTTTTTCCGCGGGCTTTGTCTTGGCAGAAGGCTTGGACGACGATGTTGAATTCTTGCTGGTGCGCCGGGCTGACTTTTCGGCCTTGGAAGCGGGCGCAGTCTTTTTGCTCGCGGTCCGACGTTTTGCCGCTGGTAGTTTGCGCGGTTTAGCTGGTGTCTTGCGCGCTGTTGAATTCTTCTTCTTTGTAGCTTTCGGTTTGGTTTTGGCCTCGGGCTGCTTTGCCAACGGTTCTTTTTCAGATGGCAGTGCTTCGCTGTGTTCTTCGACCAACAACAGCTTTTCATCTGTGCCAGAAACTCGTGAGATACGGCAGGAAATACGTTCGGCCCCGTTTTTAGTCCACAGCAGCAATTCCTCTTGTTTAGGCGTACTGAGATCGCCTTCACCAATCAGGAATCTGAGGCGGACAAAGCCCGGCATGCCAGCATCTAGAAGTAACGGCGGTATGCGAGAGTCTGCTGACCATCCAAACCGCGCGCAGCCCAAAGCATTGGCCGCAAGAACGCGATTGTGTGCTGGATCAAGAACCCAGACCGCCCGCCGATATTGCTCCAAATCTTCGCTGAACACCGTCATCTCACGGGTATCCAGTTTGTATGCATAGCTCCTCATAACGGCGTGATTATTAGGAGATTCCAAATGCTAAGGCGAATGAATTGCCCTGGGCACTTTCACCGAAACAGTGGGCAAAAATCCTACCGCCGACTTTCACTCCCACACCAGATTAACAGATGCTGGTACATCTTAATGGCTCAGCGGTGTGTCTGTCTATTCGATTAATTTATTGTTATTACGGGGTTTTTCTGTTTTTCCTGGTGTGTTTCGGAAAATATGGATAACCGGAAGGTGCTGCAAACTCTGGCAAAAGGGAGCAATTCGAGCGGGCATTTGCATCAAGAGCTTATGCACAGTTCATCATCGTCAGCGTTCTGGGAGTCAGGTGCGAACGCGGCGTTTTCGCCGTTGTTCAATTTCAGCAAATCGGGCCTTGGTGTCAGAACCATTTTCGGTTATGACCACGTTCGACGCAGACATTTTCTGTCGATCAGCGGCCTCGAATATTGGCCTGCTCGGTTTGCCGCCTTAGCTCAGTTGGTTAGAGCGCTAGATTGTGGATCTAGAGGTCCCCCGTTCGAGCCGGGGAGGCGGTACCAATCAGCTTAAAGGGTGAGATGGTTCGGTGGCGCCCTGGTGCTTAACGTCGTGCCAATCCTATTGGACTTCGAGCTTCTTCCTGGCATCTACCCCTCATCTGAAGTGCCGATTGCACGAGACGCTAACGACGGCGCTGTCACATTAAGTGAACTGGCTGACAATGAATTGCAAAATATAAGCCAGAGCAATGAAAAATAGCGCTAGCGACAAAACGATCAAAAGCTCTCTGAACCAGGCGCGCATGATAACTAAATGATAGCGGCTGGAGCGCGATTTGCCAAATTCTTGCAAGTCACCGTGCATCACGCGATGGACCGACTCACGTGCGTTTTTCACTCAGCCCGTGTTTCAGAATTCTCATACAAGTACTCCAAGCTTCAAGTACGATTCTGATCTTCTCTTCTGTTGAGAACATGCGTCCCGTAGCTTTGCGTTCGTCGCCCACAGCCGGTTCGGCAACTCTCGTGAACACCCCGTTTCGGTGTCATCTCCTCATCTTTTGTGGCTACGATGCCCCAGAAACTAACCTTACCAATTCACGCCAATCTGTCCGGTTGGTGCTGACGGCATACAAGCGGTGGGTGTCGGCAACTTCCAGATAATCGGACCTAATGTGATAACGCCTGACAACTCGGCCTTAAGGCGAGTCATCCCGATAGCGCTTCGTGACGACAGGAAGGCCGATGAGGTCGGCGGCAACAAGCAAGAGCCGTTCAGATGCACCCATCTTGGCTCGTTCAGCAAGCACTTGTCGTGCGATGCCTGGCTCGTCGGTGATCAGGCCGTCGACGCCACGCGAGATCATTGCAGACATTGAAAGAGGATCATTCACTGTCCAAACCAGCACCTGTTTGTCAACTTGCCGCGCACGACGAATGAAAGAGGTGCTGGCTAATGCCCCACGAACGGCCATGAAGTCGGCGTCCAGGGCAGCCATATCTCCTGCTGCTACCGCCGCCAGAAGGCCAACGCGCAAAGTGGGACGGAGGGTCTTCATACGTGCAACCGAGGTTGGGTCTAGGGACATAATTGCTACCTGATCAACCATACGGGCCGTCTCGACAATTTCTGCGACGCGCGCCTCAAGTTGTTTGGCGTGGCCGTAATGCTTGAGTTCAATCAGTACCTTTATCCGACCGCGCGCGTATTCAAGAGTCTCTCTCAGAGTTGGTGTCCGCTGGTCTGCAAAAGCTGGCGAGAACCAAGAGCCGATATCAATCTTTGCAATGTCCGCCATGACGGCTTCGTGCACTTGGAGGGGGACGCCTGCGAGCTTCATGAAATCCTTGTCGTGAATCACCACGACCTCGCCGTCGGCAGTTTCCTGTACATCGATCTCGATCCAGTCGGCGCCTTCCAAGATGGCCTGCTCGAAGGCAGCCAACGTGTTTTCTGGCCTCGCACCAGCAGCACCGCGGTGGCCGATCACCACCACCTTATCGTGATGCGTTGTAGCGTCGAAGAGGGCGAGCCCGCTCACCGTCGCGCCAGCGGCTGCTACTAATACCAATAAGATTGCGACCCACGCGCGACCACTGCGAAGTGCTTTCGGCCGTGACGTCTCGGCAATAGCTTCGCTGACCGCGTCGGTTTCGCTTTCGAGCAAGGCGCGCGTCATGAAAGCGGCGAGAACGCCGCTAAGCGCGGCCCCAGCGGCAGTGCTGGCCAACAGCCAGACGGCACTCCCTGTCAGGACCGCTATAGATATTGCACCGAGGTTGGTGCCAGCTAGCACGACTGCGAGGCGCACAGTCTCGCTGGCTAATATGAAGATGAGCGCACCGATCGCCAGCGCGGCTAGTCCAGCAAGCAATAGCGACAGAGTAAGTGTAAGACGCGCTCCGCTCGTTCGCTCTGCGCTCTGGGCGAACGCGTGGTGAGGGCGTATGTCGCCGAACAGTACTAGAGCTGGCGCCAGCAACCAGGCTGCGAGCCGGTTTAGCAATACACTTGTAACCGCCAAGGCCAAAAGGCCAAGCCAGAGCGCCGAGCGCACTGCTTCAGGTGGTTGGTGAGCAAGGTAGTAATTAATGTCAGCCGCCGCGAGCAGAGGTGCGACGATCCACCAAGCGAGGGCTAGGGACGGAAGGCAGATTGCCAGAAGTCGCAAAAGCAATAGTACTGCGAAGACCATCAGCCGCGGTGCACGGCGGAAGGTGAAATTGACGCCCCCCAAAAGATTTTCGTGATGAGATCGGCGCTCTATATGACTGATCGCCATTATGACCGCGATCTGCTGCACACCAATTACGATTAGTGCGCTTGCGGCGACAAGCCCGGCAAGGAAACCTATGGGTGATAGTAAGAACCTCGCGATGTCCACATCTGTAAGCGCAGGCCTACCTGATAAAAGCACAGCTGCATGTACCGCGGTTCCCGCCAGCGGTGAGAGTAGCCCCCAACTTGCGATCATGAAAACCGTTTGAATTATCAGCAATCGCCAGCGCTGACGCCAAGCAAGCGCGATCGAGGCCTGCATAATGCGGATCGGTGAGGAAACTGCGTGTCTCAATTTCATTAGCAACTAATACGTTCCACGCTACAATTACATATAGACAGCATTGTCTATCCTGCGGCGGGTTTTGTCACACTAACTCACACACCCAGCTGGATCCAGGTGCTATCGATATTCGATGAGCAACCCATCTTATCGACGCTACCGTTTTCCAATCGATGTGATCGAGCAGCCCGTCTGGCTGTAATTCTGATTTCATCTGAGCCTGCAGGATATCGAGGACATGTTGGCCCAATCAGACATCGATGTCTCGTATGAAACTTTGCGACGCTGGTCGGTGAAGTTCGCCGTCGCATATGCCAAGCACTGAGAAATACACACCCTCGTGCCGATACGCGCTGGCATCTCAATGAGGTCTTCGTTTCAATCAACGGCAAAAGTATAGACCCTTGGCGCCGTCAATTGTGAAGGCGAAGTCTTGGATGTTCTGGTGCGCACGCGATAAATAAGCGAGTTGCTTTGAAGCCAATTCAAAAGCTGCTCAACCAACGCCACGCCAACCAATGGCTGTCT
>JAJFHF010000034.1 GCA_021775775.1 Hyphomicrobiaceae bacterium | reverse complement strand
GGGGGTGTAGCTCAGTTGGTTAGAGCGCTGGCCTGTCACGCCAGAGGCCGCGGGTTCGAGTCCCGTCACTCCCGCCATTTCTCCCATTTATAAAAACCTCTCCCTAATATCAATTGACAGAGTTAAAACCTGTGCTCATGATCTATATATGGATGAGAGATGTTCACAAATAGCCTTGTTTGCTAAGAAAAATAGATGGAGTTTAAAAATCATCTATTTATTGTGTTTTAGTCTCTGCCTTATGGCATCACCATTCAAAAATGCGGCGACACCGTTTCAATTTAGTTCGATCCTTCATGCCAAAGCACAAAACTTGTCTTCTAAACATTGCGTATCTCCCATAGACGTAAAGTTTCGTGAAACCTATATGATTAATGAGTGGTTAGATCAGGCCAAACAAAAAGCTCTGTCCAAATGGCAAAATACAGCTAAAAAACGCTTTGGCAGCGTCTATAGCGATTGGCAAATCGCTAAAAACCAAAAAGCGAAGTGTTTACGAGTGGGGTTTGGCAATGATCAAAAGGGAAATGTCGGGACATCTGTTGTTTGTCAATATTCTGGCGAACCATGCGCACTTCTCGTGAAATCAGAAGCGATTAAAAGCAAAAAACCAACAAAAACAGAACAATTCTAACCACCGATTAACAACACAAAGCAGCTCAAATAACCATCTTTACACCCCCTAAAATCCAAAATAGCAAACAAAACTTGAGTGGAATAATCTGAATTAAAAGCTGCACATACGCCCCGACTCAGTTAAGCAAAAAGTCAAATAATAATTTGATCGACGAGCTAAAACTATTTTGAGCAGGGGATAAAATGTCGCTGTGCCGTTTCGTCACTTGTTGTCAGGCTTCAAGTTTTGCATAGTTGTCAAAATAGTCGTAAATTAAGTATCATTTAACTGCAGTGAGAACGATTAACAACAAAACATAGATTTAAAATATTACTTTCATTAAGTCCATTTCAAGTACATGCGATACCGAATATATGTTTATCTCAGTTCCAATGTTTCGCTCAGAACATTCATTAAAGGCTGCCAAACTAAGAGGCAATTCTAGCAAGAGAATCGACACAAAATAGGTTTCATGCCAGATGAAAAAAAACTGATGATTATGTTTTTGAACGAAAATTAGAAAATACGATTAAGGGGGGCAATGAATGCAATCAGTTGCGGTACAATATTTGCCAATAGCAATTTTCATTTCCATCGCAGGGGTCATTGCCCTTGCCTTGATGCTAGCCCCATTTCTATTAGCTTATAAACAACCAGATAAAGAAAAGCTCTCACCTTATGAGTGTGGGTTTGAACCGTTTGACGATGCACGGATGAAATTTGATATTCGTTTTTATCTGGTTGCCATGCTGTTCATTATATTTGATCTAGAAGCCATCTTTCTATTCCCCTGGGCCCTGACTTTCAAAGAAATCGGCGATGTTGGTTTTTGGGCGATGATGGTTTTTTTAGCTGAGTTAACAATAGGGCTAATTTATGCCTGGAAAAAGGGAGCCCTTGAGTGGGATTGATATTATGGCATTGATTACAAAGCCCCCCTTTATGCCTCAAATGAACAATGCCGCCCAAACAGATATAGGGGCTGCAACAAATAACGCGCGCTTGGATGATCCTTATTTTAACGAGCTATCCAACGGGTTAACCGATAAAGGTTTTGTTGTTGCAGCTTATGATGATCTCATCCAGTGGGCACGCACAGGGTCTTTAATGTGGATGACTTTTGGCTTGGCATGTTGCGCTGTTGAGATGATGCAAGCGTCAATGCCGCGCTTTGATGTTGAACGTTTTGGCTTTGCACCGCGCGCCAGCCCCCGCCAATCAGATGTGATCATTGTGGCTGGAACTTTGACCAACAAAATGGCACCAGCCATTCGCAAAGTTTATGACCAAATGCCTGAACCGCGTTATGTGATCTCTATGGGCAGTTGCGCAAATGGCGGTGGGTATTACCACTATTCTTATTCAGTCGTTCGCGGTTGCGATCGAATTTTGCCCGTAGATGTATATGTACCTGGTTGCCCACCAACAGCTGAAGCGTTGTTATACGGCATTTTGCTTTTGCAAAAGAAAATTCGCAGGACAGGGACGATCGAGCGATAGAGATAGAAATAAAGCTGCCACTAAACTGGCAAAAGACAATGGGTTTTAAAAAAGCCCAAGAGAACAAGAACCAATATTAGTTATTTTATGGAGGCAAAGTTGCAAAGCGGACTAGGGGAAATCGGCGAATTTATCAGCGCAAAATTGCCTGATGCAATTCACGCGGCAACAATTGAGCATGATGAGCTAACCTTGCTTGTCGTGCGCGATAAAATTGTTTGCCTCCTAAAATTGCTACGCGATGACCCTCAATTAAAATTCAGCTGTTTTATAGATATCTGCGGCGTTGATTATCCAGAGCGAGAAAACCGCTTTGAGGTGGTCTATCACCTCCTAAGTGTCACGCAAAACATGCGCATTCGGGTCAAATTAGAGACAGATGAAACAACACCAGTACCAAGCGCGGTAAGCCTTTTTCCCGGCGCCCATTGGTTTGAGAGAGAAGCCTATGACATGTATGGCATCATGTTTGAAGGGCACCCTGATTTGCGCCGTCTTCTCACGGATTATGGCTTTCAAGGCCATCCTTTACGAAAAGATTTCCCAACCACTGGCTATGTTGAGGTCCGCTACGACGAAACACAAAAACGCGTCGTCTATGAACCTGTAAAGCTTGCACAAGAATTACGCAGTTTTGACTTTCAAAGCCCGTGGGAAGGCACAGATTATGTTCTTCCTGGCGATGAAAAAGCCAGTACAGAAAAAAGCCCAGATAAAAGCACAGATAATAGTGACGAAAAAGCTGTTAAGGAAAAAACGAGCGAGGGTAAAAAGTAACAATCATGGCTGAGACCAGCTTGCGAAATTTCAGTATCAACTTTGGCCCGCAGCACCCTGCAGCTCACGGCGTATTGCGCCTTGTTCTCGAGCTTGATGGTGAAGTGGTAGAGCGCGTTGACCCTCACATTGGTTTGTTGCACCGGGGGACTGAAAAGCTCATTGAGCAAAAAACCTACGCCCAAGCAATTCCTTATTTTGATCGTCTTGATTATGTCGCTCCTATGAATCAAGAGCATGTCTTTTGCATGGCCGCAGAAAAACTACTCAAAATTGATGTGCCGCGCCGTGGCCAAATCATTCGGGTGCTTTATTCAGAAATTGGACGTCTCCTATCCCATCTTCTAAATGTAACCACCCAGGCTATGGATGTAGGCGCATTAACACCACCTCTTTGGGGCTTTGAAGAGCGCGAAAAACTCATGATATTTTATGAGCGCGCTTCTGGCTCTCGCATGCACGCAGCTTATTTTCGCATTGGCGGTGTCCACCAAGACTTACCACCAGAACTGATCGATGACATCTATCATTTTTGCGATCCGTTTTTAAAAGTATGCGATGACATAGATAGCCTTTTAACCAACAACCGTATCTTTAAACAACGCAATGTCGACATTGGTGTTGTAACCCTAGAAGAGGCACTTGCCTGGGGTTTCTCTGGTGTCATGGTGCGCGGATCTGGCGGCGCATGGGATTTGCGCAAGTCTCAACCCTATGAAATTTATGACGAATTAGAATTTGACATTCCCATTGGTAAAAACGGCGATTGTTATGATCGCTATCTTTTACGCATGGAAGAAATGCGTCAATCAACCTCTTTAATGAAACAATGTTGTGAACTTTTAGGCGCAAACCAAGGGCCGGTTATAATAGAAGATAGCAAAATCGCCGCGCCGCGCCGCTCGGTTATGAAAGAGGATATGGAAAGCCTCATTCATCATTTCAAACTTTACACTGAAGGTGTGAAAGTGCCTCAAGGTGAGGTTTATGCGGCCGTTGAGGCACCAAAAGGTGAATTTGGCGTGTACCTCGTCTCAGATGGCTCAAACAAGCCTTATCGCTGTAAAATCAGAGCGCCAGGCTTTGCTCACCTATCTGCGATGGATTTTATGAATAGAGGTCATATGTTAGCCGACGTATCAGCCATTCTAGGATCAATGGATATTGTGTTTGGGGAGGTCGATCGATGAGTGTCAGACGCCTAGCGCTAGAACAACCAGCTTCCTTTGAATTCTCGCCGCAAAACCTTGAGTGGGCGAAAGAGCTCATAGCAAAATATCCAGAAGGCAAAGAACGCTCTGCGGTAATCCCTTTATTATGGCGCGCCCAAGAGCAAAATGACGGTTGGACCTCAGAGCCAGCGATGCGCACAGTCGCAGATATGCTAGGGATGGCCTATATCCGCGTTTATGAAGTCGCAACCTTCTACACCATGTTCCAACTCTCACCCGTTGGCAAAAAAGCTCATGTTCAAGTGTGCGGTACAACGCCGTGCATGTTAAGAGGCGCCAAAGACTTGATCGCGATTTGTAAAAAACGCATTGCAGAAACCCCTCATACCTTATCGAGTGATGGCGACTTTTCTTGGGAAGAGGTCGAATGTTTGGGCGCGTGCGTCAACGCCCCCATGATACAGATTTTTAAAGATACCTATGAAGATTTAGATGAAGCCGCTCTTGAGCGTTTGTTGGATGCCTTTGCCCAGGAAAAAGCTCAAGGGCAACCCCCAACACCAGGCCCTCAAATTGAGCGAGATTTATCTTGTCCACAAGGCGGCTTAACCTCTTTGATCGAAGTGCCTGATTATGTTCCCTTAAATTTAAAATTTGGAGCTGAACCTTCAGCAGAAGTTACAGCTAAAAAACCTGAACAACAAGAACCAATCTCAAAACCAGAGGCGCCTGCAACATCTGAAAAATCAAGTGAAAAGACAGAACTTGATAGTGCAGATGAAACAAATACAAAACCGGCCCCCCTAACCGCTGTTCGGGAAACGCCAGTAAATGACCCAACGTCGCAAGATGAAATTGCGAACGATGTTAAATCAGCTGCCGCGGCTGCTGTTACAGAAAAAATTCAAAGCTCACCAGGTAAAGAGCCCAGCGATGAAGCTCCCAAAGATGAAGCCCCAACAGATGAAGATAGACCCGAATTCCTAGAAGGGCCCCGGGGCGGCAAAGCCGATGATTTAAAAATGATCAAAGGGGTTGGCCCAAAATTAGAAGGCACCCTCAATGGTCTTGGTATCTATCATTTTGACCAAATCACCAAATGGTCCGCCAACGAAATAGCATGGGTTGATAATTCGCTTTCCTTTAAAGGGCGCATAGAGCGCGAAGACTGGATCTCTCAAGCCAAACAATTAGCTGCTGGCATAGAGACAGAGTTTTCCAAACGGGCCTCATATGATGATAACCGCAAAAACGACAAGCCAGAAGGAGAGGTCTAAATGTTAGAAGATAAAGACCGCATCTTTACCAATCTTTACGGCATGCAAGATGTTGGCTTGGCCGGTGCACGCAGACGCGGCTCATGGGATAGCACGGCTTACTTTATAAACAAGGGCCGTGATTGGGTCATCAATGAAGTGAAGGCCTCAGGTCTGCGCGGGCGCGGCGGGGCCGGGTTCCCAACGGGCCTTAAATGGTCATTTATGCCAAAAGAGTCTGATGGCCGCCCCCATTATTTGGTCATTAATGCCGACGAATCTGAGCCCGGTACTTGCAAAGACCGCGATATCTTAAGAAATGAGCCTCACCATTTGGTTGAAGGCGCCTTACTAGCCTCTTTCGCAATGGCCGCCCATGTTTGCTATATCTATGTGCGCGGTGAATTTATACGCGAGCGAGAAGCCTTGCAACGCGCCATTGATGAAGCTTATGAAGCGCGGTTAATTGGCAAAGATAACATCAATGGTTGGGATTTTGATTGTTATGTTCATCACGGCGCCGGCGCTTATATTTGCGGCGAAGAAACCGCATTAATTGAAAGCATTGAAGGCAAAAAAGGCCAACCAAGATTAAAACCACCATTCCCAGCCAACGTTGGTCTCTATGGGGCACCAACCACAGTCAATAACGTTGAATCTATTGCTGTTGTACCCACAATTGTACGCCGCAGCGGCGATTGGTTCGCCGCATTAGGTAAGCCCAACAACACTGGCACAAAACTATTTTGCGTCTCTGGTCATGTGAACACACCGTGCACTGTTGAAGAGGAAATGGGCATTCCCTTTAAAGAACTGATAGACAAACATTGCGGCGGCATTCGCGGCGGTTGGGATAATTTATTGGCTGTCATTCCGGGGGGCTCATCTGTTCCTTGTGTGCCAGCGAAACAAATGATGGATGCCACCATGGACTTTGATTGTCTAAGTGGTTTGCAATCAGGCTTGGGAACAGCCGCTGTCATCGTGATGGATAAATCAACAGATATGATCGCCGCCATTGCGCGCCTAGCTTATTTTTACAAACATGAAAGTTGCGGCCAATGCACACCTTGCCGTGAAGGCACAGGGTGGATGTGGCGCGTGCTAGAGCGCATGGTCAAAGGTGAGGCCATGAAATCAGAAATTGATATGTTGTTGGAGGTTTCAAAACAGGTTGAAGGACACACAATTTGTGCTCTTGGAGATGCCGCCGCCTGGCCCGTGCAAGGCCTCATTCGTCATTTCCGTCCTGTCATTGAAGACAGGATCGATCAATACACTGCCAAATCCAATCCAGATGGGGCAGTGAGAAGTTTTGAGGCAGCTGAATAAGGCGCGTCAGGAATATAAGGCTGAGGCCACAAACCTTAAGCTTAGAAAAACTCTATTTTTCAAAGGTGAACGATAGAGAGTGAAAACAAAACGAAAAGAGAGAAAAGGCTAATCAATGCCAAAGCTCAACATAAATGGAACTGAAATAGAGGTCGAAGACAGCACAACTGTGCTGCAAGCGTGCGAAATGGCAGGCTATGAAATCCCTCGTTTTTGTTATCATGAAAGATTGTCAATCGCCGGCAATTGCCGCATGTGCCTGGTCGAAGTCAAAGGCATGCCAAAACCCATTGCATCATGTGCCATGAGTGTAAATGATCTGCGCCCCGGCCCTAATGGCGAGCCCCCTGAGATCTTGACAGTCACACCGCCAGTGAAAAAAGCCAGAGAAGGCGTAATGGAATTTCTGTTGATCAACCATCCGCTAGATTGCCCCATTTGCGATCAAGGCGGGGAGTGTGATTTGCAAGACCAAGCCATGGCATATGGCGCAGATACCAGCCGCTATGATGAAAACAAACGTGCGGTAGAAGATAAAAACATCGGGCCCTTGATTAAAACCGAAATGACCCGCTGCATTCATTGCACACGCTGTGTCCGCTTTATGACGGAGATCGCTGGTGTTGAAGAATTGGGATTAATCGGACGCGGAGAAGACGCGGAAATCACAACCTATCTAGAAGCTGGCATCACTTCTGAGCTGTCTGGCAATGTTATTGATTTATGCCCAGTTGGTGCGCTCACCTCCAAACCCTTTGCGTTTAGCGCGCGCCCCTGGGAACTCTCTAAAACAGAGAGCATCGACGTCATGGACGCGGTCGGCTCTAACATCAGATTAGATGCTCGTTCGGGTGAAATCATGCGCATTATGCCGCGCAACAATGACATCGTAAACGAAGAATGGATCTCAGACAAAACCCGTTTCATATGGGATGGCTTAAAATCACGCCGGATTGACCGCCCTTACATTCGAGAAGATGACAAATTACGTGAAGCCAGTTGGGACGAGGCCTTGACGTTGGTTGCAACAACCATGAGCTCAATGGTCCCCAGAAAAGCGGCCATGTTGGTGGGGGATATGGCCAGCGCTGAAGAAATTTTCTCGTTAAAATTAATCGCAGACCAGCTTGATTGGAAAAATATTGATTGCCGCCAAGATGGCACCAAGCTTGATCCTCAATTGGGCCGCGCGACCACCTTGTTTAACACAACAATAGAAGGCATTGACAATGCCGACGCTATTCTTTTAATTGGCGCCAATCCACGCCTAGAAGCGCCGGTGCTCAATGCTCGTATTAGAGGCAATTGGGCACAAGGTTCATGCCAGGTTGGCGTCATTGGTGCCAACGAAGATCTAACCTATAAAACACATTATTTAGGATCAAGCCCCGAAAGCTTAACGCAATTGGACCAAAGTAGTGGCTTTGGTGAAATACTGCGTAACGCTAAAAACCCAATGATCATCATTGGACAAGCCGCTTTGCAAGGCGAACACGGCCAAACCAATTTAATTGCAGCCACAAAATTAGCCAATGGCTTTAATGCCCTGCGCGATGATTGGAACGGGTTTAACGTGCTGCATACGGCAGCCAGCCGGGTGGCAGGCTTAGACCTAGGGTTTGTGCCAAAAGATATCGGCATCGGCACGCAAGAAATTTTAAACAACGCCAAGCAAAACCAATTGGACTTTCTTTATCTGCTCGGCGCTGATGAAATTGATACAAACGCTTTGGGCGATACTTTTGTCGTCTACCAAGGCAGTCACGGTGATAAAGGGGCGCAGCGCGCTGATGTGGTCTTACCAGGCGCGGCTTATACTGAAAAAAGCGGAACCTATCTCAATTTAGAAGGCCGAGTTCAACAAACCAACAGAGCAACCTTCCCCCCCAATGAAGCCAAAGATGATTGGGCCATTTTGAGGGCCCTATCAGGGGCTTTGTCAAAACCATTTGGATTTTCAAATTTAAACGAATTGCGCGCTCAAATGTACGCAAGCGCGCCCCACTTGGCACAGCTAAATGCTATCAAGCCCGCTAAGCTAGAAGACATCATTAACTTAAGCCAACAAGATTTGGGCACGCTTTCAAGCACACCTTTAACAGCAACCGCTGGTGATTTTTATCTCACGAACCCGATCGCGCGCGCTTCAAAGGTCATGAATGAAATGAGCATGATCAAATATGGACAACAAGAAAAGGCAACAGGCACAAAATGAACGGCGAAGCATTTACACAGTTCATGACCACCTACGGCTGGCCCTTTTTCTGGATCGCCTTGCACAGTCTTGCCCTTATGGTCGGCTTGCTGATTTTTATTGCCTTCATACTTTATGCGGATCGAAAAATTTGGGCTGCGGTTCAATTGCGTAGAGGACCAAACGTGGTTGGCCCCTTTGGATTGTTGCAAAGCTTTGCAGATATGCTCAAATTTGTTTTTAAAGAACCCATCATTCCCTCAAAGTCAGATAAATTTGTATTTCTGTTAGCCCCAATTGTCACCACGGTGCTGGCTCTGGCCGCTTGGGCCGTGATCCCAATTAACGAAGGTTGGGTTGTCGCTGATCTGAATGTTGGGATTTTATATGTCTTAGCCATGTCGTCATTAGGCGTCTATGGGATCATAATGGGCGGTTGGGCGTCCAATTCAAAATACCCATTTTTAGGCGCGCTTCGGTCTGCTGCCCAAATGGTGTCCTATGAAGTCTCGATAGGCTTTGTCATCATTACCGTATTGTTGATGGCCGGATCGCTCAATCTCACAGATATCGTCATGGCCCAAAAAGGTGAATATGGCATGTTCAACTGGTATTGGTTGTCATTGTTCCCCATGTTCGTGGTGTTTTTTATCTCAGCACTGGCCGAGACAAACCGCCCGCCTTTTGATTTACCCGAAGCTGAATCGGAACTGGTCGCAGGCTTCATGGTTGAATATTCATCAACGCCTTACATGTTGTTTATGCTTGGTGAATATGTGGCCATTGTCTTAATGTGTGCCATGACCACCATTCTCTTTTTAGGCGGTTGGTTGCCTCCATTTGACATCGCCCCCTTTAATTGGGTGCCAGGTGTCATATGGTTTATAATAAAAACCTGCGGCGTTTTCTTTATGTTTGCCATGGTAAAAGCCTTTGTCCCTCGCTATCGCTACGATCAGCTAATGCGTTTGGGCTGGAAGGTGTTTTTACCGCTTTCCTTATTCATGGTGGTGCTTGTTGCCTCCGTTTTGCACTTCACAAAAGTAGGGGGAGTGTAAAATATGGATATGACACCTTCAAATATGGGATTAGCCATTGGTTTAGCAATTGGCCTTATCGATTATTTTATGCTGACCTTTATGGGCCGCAAAT
Source organism: Hyphomicrobiaceae bacterium (assembly GCA_021775775.1). Taxonomy (GTDB): domain Bacteria; phylum Pseudomonadota; class Alphaproteobacteria; order Rhizobiales; family HXMU1428-3; genus HXMU1428-3. Next base: position 14,495 of record JAJFHF010000034.1, on the reverse strand, counting down.
TAGCAAGCCAAGCTGCAGATCATGACGCCTCACCTAAGGATGCGCGCAAAGTAGAACGTAACTTTAAAACGTTAGCATTAATTTCTCTCATTTTGTTTCCAATCATCGGTTATTTTGCCGGGCCTTATGTGTTTGGAACTATCGCCGTAAATGGTGGAGGATAAATTATGATCCAATTTATAAAATCATTATTTCTATGGGAATTTGTCAGTGCATTTTTCTTGGCGATGAAGTATTTTTTCAAACCAAAAGCCACCATCAATTATCCGTTTGAAAAAGGCCCCATAAGCCCGCGTTTTCGCGGCGAACATGTGCTGCGCAGATATCCAAATGGTGAGGAACGCTGCATTGCGTGCAAATTATGTGAAGCCATTTGCCCAGCCGGCGCCATCACCATTGAAGCCGGGCCGCGCCGCAACGACGGAACACGCCGCACCACCCGTTACGATATTGATATGGTCAAATGCATCTATTGCGGCTTTTGCCAAGAGGCCTGTCCGGTTGAAGCCATCGTCGAGGGCCCAAATTTTGAATTCGCCACAGAGACACGTGAAGAACTTTATTACAACAAAGAGCGTTTGCTTGCCAACGGAGACCGTTGGGAGAGAGAAGTCGCGCAAAGCATCGAACAAGATGCAAAATATCGATAATATAATGAATTCTAATTGGAATAAAACAGACATTTCCTAATTAAGAATTCGCAAAGAGGTTTAAGCCAAGAAGGTTTCAGCCAAGACGTTTTAAGAAAGACATAAAAATGCTAACCGCACTGTTCTTTTATCTATTTGCCAGCCTTACCGTGATTTCTGGCTTTATGGTGGTGTTTGTAAAAAACCCGGTTCATGCGGTGTTGTTTTTGATATTGGCATTTTTCAATGTCGCCGGTTTGTTTCTATTGCTCGGCGCTGAATTTTTAGCCCTCACATTATTGATTGTTTATGTCGGTGCCGTCGCAGTTCTCTTTTTGTTTGTGGTGATGATGCTTGACGTTGATTTTGCAGAACTAAAATCAGGGTTTTTAAATTATTTGCCAGCTGGCTTGTTCGTTGGCGGTATTTTGCTGGCTGAAATAATCATGGTGTCCGGCGCTTGGATATTAAACCCAGCCCTTTCAACATTAGAAAAAGTCAAAGAAATTGATCCGACCGTCACGAACACAGAAAATTTTGGCAAGGTTTTATATACTGACCATCTTTATTATTTTGAAGCCGCAGGAATCGTTTTGTTAATCGCAATGGTGGGCGCGATTGTCTTGACTTTGCGTCAGCGCGACGGGGTGCGCCGCCAAGACATAGCAACACAAGTTGGCCGCCAGCCAAAAGATGCGATGGAAATTAAAAAAGTTGAAACAGGGCAGGGAATTTAATTTTAAAAACGGATCTAGCTTCAAGTTTAATCCAGTCAGTAAGATCAATTCAACGCTTAAAGAAAACAAGGAATAAGGGAAAAAACCCATGCAAGAGGGCTTAACCATAGGACTGTCACACTATCTGTCAGTTGCAGCCATATTATTTACATTAGGCGTGCTTGGGATTTTTCTTAATCGAAAAAATGTCATCATCATTTTAATGTCGATTGAATTGATGCTATTAGCCGTTAATATCAATCTCGTGGCATTTTCCTCATTTCTCAACAATCTCCAAGGGCAAGTTTTTGCTCTGATGGTTCTGACCGTAGCAGCCGGAGAAGCTGCGATCGGCCTTGCCATCGTTGTTACTTATTTTCGCAATCGTGGCTCCATCGCGGTTGAAGATATTAATATGATGAAAGGCTAACTCAATGATCTATAAGACCATTGTCTTTCTGCCTCTAATAGGCGCGCTTATAACCGGACTTCTAGGTCGGTTTATTGGGCACAGGGTGAGTGAATATATAACCTGTACTTTCATGGTTGTTGTCGCTGTTTTCTCATGGATTGTCTTTTTGGATGTAAGTTTTGGGAATTCAAGTCAACTTATTCAAATTGAGATTCTTCCTTGGATTGTCTCTGGCACACTTGATGTTGGATGGACACTGCGTATTGATGCCTTAACCGCTGTTATGCTGGTAGTGGTCAATACCGTGTCATGTTTGGTGCATATTTATTCCATTGGCTATATGCATAATGACCCACATCGTTCACGCTTTTTTGCCTACCTGTCATTGTTCACATTTGCCATGTTAATGTTGGTCACCTCAGATAATCTATTGCAAATGTTCTTTGGTTGGGAAGGGGTGGGCTTAGCCTCATATCTCCTTATCGGCTTTTGGTATCGCAAACCATCCGCCAATGCGGCCGCCATGAAAGCTTTCATAGTCAACAGGGTTGGTGATTTTGGCTTTGCTTTGGGTATCTTTGCCTTGTTTATGGTAACTGGCTCAATTGAATTTGATGGAATTTTTCAAAGTGCCCCCTCACTGGTTGGGGAAACATTCACATTTTTAAGTTGGCAGGTCGATGCCTTAACAGCGATCTGTCTGTTATTGTTTATGGGCGCAATGGGCAAATCTGCTCAATTTCTATTGCACACCTGGTTACCAGATGCGATGGAAGGGCCAACGCCGGTCTCAGCCCTTATCCATGCAGCGACAATGGTGACCGCAGGTGTCTTTATGGTGGCAAGGCTAAGCCCTATATTTGAGTTCAGCCCGGATGCTTTAACCGTTGTCACCTTCATTGGTGCCATCACCGCCTTTTTTGCAGCCACTGTTGGCCTTGTCCAAAATGACATTAAGCGTGTGATCGCTTATTCAACGTGTAGTCAACTCGGTTATATGTTTGTGGCTCTAGGTTTGGGGGCTTATGGCGCCGCGATCTTTCATCTCTTTACCCACGCTTTTTTCAAAGCCCTTCTTTTCTTAGGGGCCGGTTCAGTCATCCACGCCATGTCAGATGAACAAGACATGCGCCACATGGGTGGTCTTTATAAAATGATCCCTATAACCTATGCGATGATGATCATTGGCACCTTGGCCTTAACAGGCTTTCCATTAACAGCAGGGTTCTTCTCCAAAGATGCGATTATCGAAAGTGCTTTTGCCGCCAATAGCACCTTTGCTATGGAAGCGTTTTATATCTTGGTATTTGCGGCATTTCTGACCTCATTTTATTCATGGCGTTTGATATTCATGACCTTCCATGGCCGTTCAAGAGCCACTCCAGATGTGCTCTCTCATGTCCATGAAAGTCCAAAAGTAATGTTAGTTCCGCTGTTTATTTTGGCATTGGGCGCACTTGTTGCCGGCTACATATTTAAAGACTACTTCTTTGGCCACCACTATGCGCACTTTTGGGGGGCAAGCCTCTTTACAAGCGAGAGCAATCACATTGTTCATGAGTTTCACAATGTCCCACTATGGGTCAAATTATCTCCCTTTATCGCGATGCTCACAGGTCTAGGCTTAGCCTGGCTGTTCTACATACTAAGCCCTGCTACACCAGTTATAGTCGCCAAAATTTTTGAACCTATCTATTTGTTCCTATACAACAAATGGTACTTCGATGAGCTTTATGATGTTCTTTTTGTACGGCCAGCCAAATGGCTCGGCAATGTCTTATGGAAAATTGGCGATCAATATCTAATTGACGGCTTTATCAATGGGATAGCCACCCGCACTCTTGCTGTCACAGGTAGGTTAAAAACCATGCAAACGGGCTATGTATATCATTATGCATTTGTAATGATGATTGGGCTCACGGCCCTCATCACATATTTTGTTGTTACGCGAGGTGTAGGACAATGATGACCGATTGGCCCATTTTATCAGCGGTTACCTTTCTTCCCCTTATTGGTGCTGCCTTTATTTTTCTCATTAGGGGGGAAGATGAAGCCGCAAAGCAAAACGCACGCTATGTTGCCTTGTGGACAACAACCATTACCTTTCTGATCTCATTGCTTCTCTGGATCGATTTTGATCCAACAACAGCCGATTTTCAATTTGTAGAACGCCATGCCTGGTTAGGCGGTGCCTTTACATACTATATGGGTGTTGATGGCATCTCTATGCTATTTGTTATCCTCACTACCTTCTTGATGCCCATTTGCATCTTGGCCAGTTGGGAAAGCGTAGACACCCGGGTGCGCGAATATATGATCGCGTTTCTTATTCTGGAGACACTGGTGATAGGCGTCTTTTGTGCCCTTGACCTAATTTTATTCTACGTCTTTTTTGAAGGTGGCTTGATCCCAATGTTCTTAATCATTGGGGTATGGGGCGGGGCACGCCGGGTTTATGCCAGTTTCAAATTTTTCCTCTATACACTAGCGGGCTCTGTTCTCATGCTCATCGCGATTATGGCGATGTATTGGCAAGCAGGCACAACTGAAATCCCAAAACTGTTGGTTCATGATTTCCCTATTGAAATGCAAACCTGGTTATGGCTTGCCTTTTTTGCCTCATTTGCTGTGAAGATGCCAATGTGGCCAGTGCACACTTGGTTGCCAGACGCCCACGTTGAAGCGCCAACAGCAGGCTCTGTCATCTTGGCGGGTATTTTATTGAAACTAGGTGGCTATGGTTTCTTGCGCTTTTCACTCCCCATGTTCCCAGTAGCAAGCGCCGAGTTTGCCTCGCTGGTATTTTGGCTCAGTGCAATTGCTATTGTCTACACATCTCTGGTCGCGCTCGCCCAAGAAGACATGAAAAAACTCATCGCTTATTCTTCTGTAGCTCATATGGGCTTTGTGACCATGGGAATTTTTGCGGCCAACAGCCAGGGCATTGAGGGCGGTATATTCCAAATGCTCTCACACGGTCTTGTGTCAGCCGCTTTGTTTTTGTGTGTCGGCGTTGTATATGACCGCATGCACACCAGAGAAATCGCCGCCTATGGTGGGTTGGTAAACCGCATGCCCGTATTCGCCTTTACCTTTATGGTCTTCACAATGGCCAATGTCGGGCTACCAGGCACCAGTGGTTTTGTCGGCGAATTCCTTACCCTTCTTGGTACGTTTAAAGTCAATACATGGGTGGCCTTTACAGCAACCTTTGGGGTGATTTTATCAGCCTGTTATGCCTTGTGGCTTTACCGGCGGGTTATATTTGGCAAGTTAGAAAAACCAAATCTAAAAACGATAGCAGATATGAACAAACGTGAGATGTCATATCTAATCCCCTTAATCGTGTTGACAATTTTCTTTGGCGTGTATCCAAAACCCATCTTAGACGTGATGGCCGTCTCAGTCGAAAACCTCATAGGTGGGTATAATCAAGCGTTGATGATGGCAGACCAAATGAAATTTGCTTTAAAACCATAACGCAAATAACAAACCAAGATTTGAGCGCAACAGCGCGTTGATAAGAAGAGATAAAGGACGAAATTCAATGAGCCAAGTGAGTGAATATCTACCACTCTTACCAGAGATCATTGTGGTCATTGGCGCACTGGTCTTGCTATTAGTTGGGGTCTTCAACGAAGAGCGCGGGGCCAAAATGGTCTGGGGCCTCACTATGTTGGTCATCGCAGCGGCCGTTGGATTTTTGATCAAGGATTGGGGAACCAATACCATTTTGTTCAATGGCAGCTTTATCATTGATGATTATGCAAGGCTTTTAAAAATCATGGTTTTGCTAGGGGGCCTTGTCACCCTTTATATGTCCATTACCTATCTGAGCGAAACAGGTATCTTCAAATCAGAATATTCGGTCCTGATTTTATTTTCCTTGCTTGGCATGATGATGATGATTTCAGCTGGCGATCTTATTGCCCTTTATCTAGGCCTCGAGGTGCAAAGTTTAGCCCTTTATGTGGTTGCCTCTTTTCGCCGCGACAGTGTGCGCTCAAGTGAATCAGGTTTGAAATATTTTGTGCTTGGCTCTTTATCTTCAGGCATGCTGCTCTATGGCTGCTCAATGATATATGGGTTCACTGGCACCATTTATTTCAACGAAATAGCAACAGCAAGCCTGGTCGCCGGTGCCCCCAGCTTAGGCCTAATCATTGGCCTGGTCTTTTTACTGGCAGGTCTAGCCTTTAAAATCTCGGCAGTTCCATTTCACATGTGGACGCCTGATGTATATGAAGGCGCGCCAACAGCTGTGACAGCTTTTTTTGCCGCTTGTCCAAAAATTGCCGCGATGGGATTGCTAATCCGCGTGATCTATAGCGCGTTTCCAGAACTCATCGATCAATGGCAACAAATCATCGTGTTTATTGCTATCGCCAGTATGATCTTAGGTGCATTCGGCGCCATAGGCCAAACCAATATCAAACGACTAATGGCATATTCTTCCATTAGTCATATGGGCTTTGCCCTTGTCGGGCTAGCCGCTGGCAATCGTGAAGGGATCGAAGGAGCCTTGATTTATCTAATGATTTATCTGGTCATGACCGTCGGGACCTTTGCACTCATACTCTCCATGCGCCGCAATGAAGAGATGGTCGAGAACATTGACGATTTAAAAGGCTTGTCACAAACAAATCTGACCGCAGCTTTCATGCTTGGCGTTTTAATGTTCTCCCTGGCAGGGATCCCGCCACTAGCAGGCTTTTTTGCAAAATTTTATGTCTTCATGGCGGCTGTAAAAGCAAACCTATTCCCTCTGGCGGTTATTGGCATTTTATCCAGTGTGGTGGGCGCGTTTTATTATTTACGCATCATCAAGATTATGTTTTTTGATGAGGCCAAAGAAGAATTCACGCAGATGCCAAGTCAGTTAAAACTGGTCTTAGGGGCTTCAGGTTTGTTTGTGCTTTTCTATGTGGTCTATCCAAACCCGATTATTGAGGTGGCAAGGGTTGCCGCAAGAGCTTTGTTGCCAACCATATAAGATCAGGATAGAAACGAGGCATGTCTAATAACAAACGCCTCACATCGTCGCCGATAATTCATCATTTTACCAAACTTGGTTCGACCAATGATACCGCAAAATCATTGTTGGAAGAGGGCCATGAGCCTGCCTTTTGGGTTGTCTGCGATGAGCAAACCAAGGGGCGGGGACGTCGCTCAAAAGAATGGGTCTCTTTAAAAGGCAATCTATTTGCCAGCACAACAAGGCGCATAACGACAGAGCCAAACAAGCGCGCAAGCCTCTCTCTTGTAGCTGGCCTTGCGGTCGTCGATGCGATTAATAAAGCAACGGAAGAGCCTTCATCTGAGCTTACGTTAAAATGGCCCAATGACATTTTGGTAAAGGAAGCAAAATTAGGCGGTATCCTCATAGAGGCACAACAAAGCGTGCGGCCTGATCAAACAGACTTAATCATCGGTATTGGTGTAAATATCATTGCAAATCCTGTCGTTGAAGGTAGAGATACCATTTGTTTGCAAAGTTTAGATATTCAAATTTCACGAGATAAGCTGCTAGAGCATTTGACAAACACATTTCAAAACAGGATCAACCAATGGGACGAGGGCAGAAATATTGAAGAGATCAAGGCACATTGGATGGAAAAAACATCTCCGCTTGGCACAATGCTTACAGTTAAATGCGGCCCTGAATACATAACTGGTGCCTTCATGGGGCTTGATACCTATGGGGCATTGCAAATTAAACTGAATAACAACACGATACAGACAATAACAGGCGGCGAGCTTGTGTCATTGATTGAAAAAGAAAAAACCTGAAAGGCAAGCCGTTCGCAATGAGCAAAAAACCTCAAAGAATTGAAAAAGCGCAGCTTGTCATGGCTCCCCTTGGCGGTGTTGGTGAAATTGGCATGAACTGTATGATGTATGGTTATGGCACACCAAAAGATTACAGTTGGATCATGGTGGATCTGGGCCTAACCTTCGCCTCTCCGCGCGAGCCAGGCATTGAAATTATTGTGCCTGATATCAGCTTTGCTGAGGAGCAAGGCAAAAAACTAAAAGCCATCATTCTCACCCACGCCCATGAAGATCATTATGGGGCCATCCCTGATTTATGGGAAAGTTTGCAGGTTCCAATTTACGCGACCCCCTTCACAAAAGCTATGTTGCGCGCCAAACTTTCAAGAGACGGATTAGAAAACCGCGTACCAATTAAAGAACTACCTGTAAATGGAACAGTTGATATCGGACCCTTTGAAATCGAGCTTGTGAATATGGCGCATTCCATTCCTGAACCCATGGGGCTTTATATCAAAACAGAAGCGGGCAGTTTGTTCCACACGGGTGATTGGAAACTAGACCCAGATCCAATTGCTGGTAAACCAACTGATGAAAGCCGGTTAAGAGCGATCGGGAAAGAAGGTCTTGATGTCCTTGTCTGCGATTCAACCAACGCAACGCGCGACGGGATCTCAATTTCAGAAGTGGATGTGGCAAAAACATTAAAAGAGGTGGTCGCAAGCGCCTCAAAACGTATCGTCGTCACCACATTTGCTTCCAATGTCGCCCGGATCAAATCTATTGCAGAAGCGGCATACGCAGCTGATCGCTACGTCGTGCTAGCGGGGCTGGCCCTTCAGCGTGTTGTCGGTATCGCCAAGGAAACAGGCTATATCCCACAAGATTATTCATTTCTATCAGATGATGATTTCCAACATCTTCCCAAAAAAGAGTGTCTTGTCTTAGCCACCGGCAGTCAGGGCGAAGGGCGCGCGGCCATGGCTCGTATCGCCCAAGGAAGCCACCCAAAGATCAAACTTAGCAAAGATGATACGATTGTTTTTTCTTCGCGCACCATTCCAGGCAATGAAAAATCGGTAAGCTACATTATCAATTTGTTGGCCAGCCAAGACCTAAACATCATCACAGAAAGTGAAGCTAGTGTTCATGTCACCGGGCACCCACGGCGCGGCGAATTAGAACAGCTCTATAACTGGTTGCAACCAAACCTACTGGTCCCCGTCCATGGGGAAGAACGCCATTTGCGCGCGCAAAGACAATTTGCAAAACAACAAGGCATAGAACAAGTGCTGTTACTTAAAAATGGATCACTTGCCACACTAGCTCCTCAAGATCCTAAAATTATAGGGAAAGTTCCCGCCGGGCGTCTTTATAGAGATGGTGACTTTATCTTAGAAGATGACACCTCCATCCTCGAGCGGCGCAAACTATCAACTCTTGGCTGTGTGAGTGTATCGGTTGTGGTTGACAAACAAATCCAACTCATAGGCGCGCCCCTTTGGGGACAAGAGGGTTTGCCCAATGAAGAAGAGGGCCAAGAACTCAATGATATTATTGAAAAGGCTGTCTATGGTGTGCTCAAAAGCATGCCCGCAAAACACCGCAAAGATCTTGGAAAATTAAAAGAAGCCCTGCGCCGCGCTGTTCGAGGCGGCATTGGAGATTATTGGGGCAAGCGTCCTTTGGTGACAATCCATCTCCACCAAGTATAATAAGAGTGGTGTAAAATCTGCTAGACAAACTCACTCTTAGAAAAATAAGGTATCAGTTAACAATGAAAGCAGATCAAAGGGAAAATAAATGATTGGTCGACTAAATCACGTAGCCATTGCTGTCCCCGATATTGAGGCGGCCGCCAACACCTATCGTAATAGTTTGGGCGCGACAATTTCAGCGAAAGAAGCGCAACCAGATCATGGCGTGACAACCATTTTTATAGAATTGCCCAACACCAAAATTGAATTACTAGAACCGTTGGGCCAAGATAGCCCGATCGATAAATTCCTAGAGCGCAATCCTAATGGTGGCATTCACCATATTTGCTATGAAGTTGATGATATCATTGCCGCGCGTGATAAATTAACACAAGAAGGCGCCCGCGTATTGGGCACGGGTGAGCCAAAAATCGGGGCCCACAACAAACCGGTTCTTTTTCTACACCCAAAAGATTTTTGCGGGACGCTGGTTGAGTTAGAGCAGGCTTAACATACCCCTTAACCATTGAAAGAACAGTCATATGGAACTTCCTTTAGCACTCGCAATCTATTTCATTTGTTGGTGGATGACTTTGTTTATGGTGCTCCCCTTTGGTGTGCACACGCAACAAGAAGAGGGCGATGTGGTGCCAGGCAGCGCAGAAAGCGCCCCTCATAATCCACACATATGGAAAAAACTAGGCATTACCACTTTGGCAGCTTTTGTAATGTTTGGCATCGTATATGCTGTGGTCGCCACAAATTTAATTAATTTTGACCAAATACCTTTTTTAACCGATCTAGGCAGTCGTAAAACACATTAAAACCGCGCCAAAAAACGTTTATGTTTTGTTGCAATCGCGCCAGCCAATCTCATTTTTCATGCACAAGCTATCACCTGATGCAATTATAGTGATAGAAGGGGATCACTAACCAATATACGAGTTTTTGATTTGCAACTTTGACTTTATGCTTTTAAAAGCGATCAATAGCAAATTAAACCAAGTAACATGACTGGAAGCCACCAGATGCGCTTAAGCCAATTTTTCATGCCGGTCTTAAAAGAGACCCCCTCTGGTGCAGAAATTGTCTCTCATCAATTAATGCTACGGGCAGGACTTGTACGCCAGTCTGCTGCAGGCATATATTCTTGGCTGCCATTAGGCCTAAGGGTCTTACAAAAAATTGAAGCCATTATTCGAGAAGAACAAAACAAGGCGGGCGCGATTGAACTGTTAATGCCCACCATACAACCGGCTGAAATTTGGCGCGAAAGCGGGCGATATGATGATTATGGCAAAGAAATGCTACGGATCACCGATCGCCATGACCGTGAGTTGCTTTATGGACCAACCAATGAAGAGCTGATCACCCAAATTTTTCGCGATAGCGTTAAATCCTATAAGGATTGCCCTCGCACGCTTTATCACATCCAATGGAAATTTCGTGATGAAATACGCCCCCGTTTTGGGGTGATGCGCGGGCGTGAATTTTTAATGAAAGATGCCTATTCCTTTGATCTATCCAAAGAAGAGGCACGCAAATCATATCAAAAAATGTTCATTTCCTATTTACGCACGTTTGAGCGCCTTGGCCTAAAAGCCATTCCCATGCAAGCAGATACGGGCCCCATCGGCGGTGACCTCAGCCACGAATTCATCATATTGGCCGATACCGGAGAAAGCGAAGTTTTTTGCCATAAAGCTCTATTGGAGAAATCTGCCCTAGACACCACAATTGATTTTGACGATGATTTAAGCCCCATGATGGAGCAATGGACCAGTCACTATGCTGCCACAGAAGAAATGCACGATGCGACAAGATTCGAAAAAGAGGTCGCAAGCGCCGATCAGATAAGCGCAAGAGGCATTGAAGTTGGACATATATTCTATTTTGGTGAAAAATACACAAAAGCTATGAAATGTGAAGTTCAAGGACCAGATGGCAAGCTTGTCACCTTACATGGCGGCTCTTATGGCATTGGTGTATCACGGTTGCTAGGCGCTATAATCGAAGCCAGCCACGATGAAGATGGGATTATTTGGCCAAACTCGGTTGCCCCTTTTGATGTCGGGATCATCAATTTAAAGCCAGGCGATGAGGCAACTGATAGCATGTGCCAACAATTTTATAAGGCCTTACAAGACCATGGTTTAGACTGTTTGCTTGACGATACAAAAGAACGCCCCGGCGGTAAGTTTAAAACCATGGATTTAATCGGCCTTCCCACTCAAATCATCGTAGGTCCAAAGGGTCTTAAAAATGGCATTGTTGAGATAAAGAGTAGAAAAACCGGTATGCGCCAAGAGTTAGAAACAAAAGAGCTAGACATAGTCACTGCCATCACAGCCCTAACAAATAAGGGTCTCTAATAAATAATTCTAAACTAAATGGATGCAATTATATTGTTAGTAAAAGAGAATAACTGATGAACCAAGCTGTGATTGAAGACCCAGCAAGACAAAATCCCCCTGGACATCAACAACCAGCGGGGCAACAACTATCTGGAAAAAAGAGTGAGACCCGCCCCTTTGCCAGTTTTGAGCGGTTGATTTCTTTTCGCTATTTGCGCCCCCCAAAAGGAGAGGGGTTTATCTCAGTCATAGCCATATTAACATTGCTCGGCATCGCGCTGGGTGTCACAGCTTTAATTGTCGTTCTAAGTGTGATGAACGGGTTTCGCGATACACTATATAAAAACATTCTAGATATGAACGGCCATGTCGTTGTCCAACAATTTGGCCAAGCCTTCACCGATTTTGACCCCGTCGCCAATAAGATCAAGCAAGTTAAAGGTGTCAAATCCGTCATCCCTGTCATTGATGGTCAGGTGATGGTGTCTTCCAAACATCAAGATTATTTCGGCAATGTTCGCGGCATTAGAGAGGGAGACCTTAATTCATTAGCTTCCGTGGCTGGTAAAATTAGGTTTGGCTCTTTGAAACAATTTCAAAACAAAGATAGCGTCGTATTGGGCATTCGGCTGGCGAACGTACTAGGGGTGCGCCCTGGTGATACAATTAACATCGTTACTCTACGCGGGGCCAAAACCCCCTTTGGTACAACACCGCGCGTAAAGCGCTATAAGGTCTCGGCCATTTTTGAGGTGGGTGTCTATGAGTATGACTTAAAGGTCATGTTTATGCCCCTGACCGAAGCACAAAAATTTTTCTCACAAAAACAACGAGTCTCCGCTCTTGAAGTGATGGTCAATGATCCAAAAAACGTAGAGCTCATTGAAAATGATATCGCGAAAGCATCGGGCGATAACACCACACTCACCAGTTGGAAGCAACGCAACGCAAAACTATTCAGCGTGTTAGCTGTTGAGCGCAATATGATGTTTATCATTGTAAGCTTGGTGGTGTTTGTCGCCGCTCTTAACATCATCTCCAGTATGGTCATGTTGGTAAAAGTAAAAACCAAAGACATTGCTGTTTTGCGCACGATGGGGGCAAGCCGGGGCGCGATCATGCGCATATTTATGACCACAGGGTCCTTCATTGGTGTTTGCGGCACGGTGCTTGGCTTGTTGTTAGGGCTTACCATCTGTTTGAATATTGATGCCATTCAAAGTTTTATCAGTTGGTTGACCGGGGTGAGACTTGATCCTGAAATTCAAATTTTATCAAAATTACCAGCCAAACTGGATGCGATGGAAATTTCAATAATCGTGACTGTTGCCTTGTTCTTATCGTTCCTAGCCACCATCTACCCCGCATGGCGGGCCGCCAGCCTAGACCCAGTGGAGGCGCTTCGTTATGAATAATCAATATCAAACAGGGGTGCAGCCACCACAGCAATTTCAACAACCCCAGTCCAGGCAAAGACCGATCATGGCCATTCGCGGTATTGACAAGGTCTATCACCAAGGGGAACGTGAGATCCATGTGCTCAAAGGGGTCTCTGTTGATTTATTCAAAGGTGAGGCGGTGGCCTTGGTCGGGCCATCTGGCTCAGGAAAGTCGTCTCTATTACATATTCTGGGGCTCTTGGATAAAGCCGATGACGGCAAAGTGTATCTAAGCGGTCATGACTGTACAGATTTTAACGATGCACAACGCACCAAAATGCGGCGATCTGAAATCGGTTTCGTTTATCAGTTTCATCAATTGTTACCCGAATTCAGTGCCTTGGAAAATGTCATCATTCCTCAGCTTATTAATGGTCATACACGCAAAACTGCCGAGCAACGTGCCAAAGTGATTTTGGACTTTTTAGGCCTAGCAGATCGGCTGACCCATCGCCCCAATGCTATGTCTGGGGGCGAGCAACAACGCGTCGCAATCGCCAGAGGCATTGCAAATGAACCAGCTGTTTTATTGGCAGATGAGCCAACGGGGAACCTAGACCCAAACACCGCCGATCGTGTGTTCCAACAATTAATGGGTCTGATCCGTCACACAGGATTAGCTGCCATTATCGCCACTCACAACTTTGAACTTGCCAATAAAATGGACCGGGTGCTGCAATTGCAAGACGGGCAGATCTATTCTTACGTGCCCCAAAGATAGCTACGCTCCCTCAGCAGCGAGAGTAACAATCTAACCTCACTACACGAAGAAGGTAGTGCTCCTTTTCGGAGCACGAACATGACGCCAAGGGCGTCCGGTGCTTAGCGCCGCCTCTGCCGAGGCTCAAGCGCATTTTCGCTCTTGAAATAGCCGTGAGAGAAAACAAAAGCCCTCTATCCGAAGGAGGGAGTGCTCTCCTTCAGAGCACGAACATGACGCCAAGGGCGTCCGGCGCTTAGCGCCGCGCCGTCGCAGGGCTTTTCGCTTCTTCCAGCGAAAAAACGCCCGTGAGACAAAACAGAGTTAAACAACCGGAGATCCAAAGCCATAGCTATAAGGTACCGGCCCTGAAAAAGAGATATGATCTCCCTCTTCAATCGGGACGTCCATATTGATGACAGGGTTTTTGCTTGGATAAAGACCTTTGGTCACATCACGCCCATTTTTCATAGCCAAAAAAATCGTATGATTGGGGATACCCAAATGGGCAACCAAGTCTCTCAACGTTGCCCCAGCTGGAAGTTCCATGGGGCGCGGGGCGCCGTGTTTTTTCACGTAAGGGCTAACACTGTTAAACCCCTTACAAACGAATTTAACCACAACCTCACTTGAATTGTGTCCAATTGTGCCAAAAGTGTCATCTGTCATCGTATCTGATATCATATTCATTTATTCCATTGCTATATGAGCATCTATCTCAAGTTTTAACAAAATAGATGCATATTATATGAATAATATAGTAAGGGGGTCTTTGA
>JAJFHF010000033.1 GCA_021775775.1 Hyphomicrobiaceae bacterium | reverse complement strand
TACAATGGGCCTTATTGAAGCACATTTCAAGCTTGTTCTGCCAGGCTGTTAGGACAGCGGTTTGGTCATCGGTTTAGACTGGGGGAAATTAACGCCGGTTTTAAACTTTGTGCGCGTGATTAAAGGCATGTTTGGATGTTTCAAAACGATCAATGTACTCTGGCACGATGACTTGAATTGACCGCGGCGCCACTGGTGAAATATTTGTCAGGGTGCGATTTTCTTCGACCGCTTGCGGGCTGACACAATTGTCCTTTTTTAAAAGTTTAATTTGATCCAGCGTGATTGGTGCGTTTGGCAAAACATAAGTTAAAATCGCTATGATGCGGGCAATCCATAAGGGGAGTGGTAAAAGAAGCGGGTTTAGTCCTGTCATCTGTTTTATTTCAGTATGGATTTCTTTCATGGTGAGAGAATGCGGCCCACCTAGCTCGTAAATGGTACCTTGCGTGGCTTTGCCATCCAGAGCACATTTAATGGCCATTGCAACATCCCCCACATAGACAGGTTGGAATTTGATTTTGCTGGCAAACATTGGCACAACCGGGCTTTTGGACATGAGGTTGGCAAAACGATTGAAAAATTCATCTTCTGGTCCAAAGACAACTGAAGGG
This sequence comes from Hyphomicrobiaceae bacterium, assembly GCA_021775775.1. GTDB lineage: Bacteria > Pseudomonadota > Alphaproteobacteria > Rhizobiales > HXMU1428-3 > HXMU1428-3. The sequence continues at coordinate 25,786 of JAJFHF010000033.1, read as the reverse complement.
CGCATAATGATGGCGTTTGGCTCCATATTTAACACCGCATCTTCACCATGGGCTTTGGTGCGGGCATAGGCCGCATTGCTGTTGGCTTGCGCCCCTAGAGCTGAGACGTGAACAAGTTGTTTAACGCCTGCTTCTCGCGCAGCAATGGCAATAAGGCGAGCGCCTTGCACATGGAGCGCGGCAAACCTTTGAGCCCCCGAAGGCGCTAGAACCCCAACCAAATTTACAACAAAGTCAGCGCCCTTAACGGCTTGTTTTATCGATTTCTCATTGCGCAAATTTGCATACACCGCGCTGATTTGACCAACACCGCCCAAGGGTTGAAGAAAGCCCGCAAGGTTGGGATGACGGACCGCCACTTTAATGCGATACCCATCTTTAGCTAATTGCTGAACAAGGTGCCTGCCGATAAAGCCTGTCCCACCAAATATTGTGACAAGTCCTTTTTGTGCCATGTAATTTGCTCCTTGTAGATATTATATGCAGATCTTATTTCGTTTTTTCAACGCACTCTTCAGAACTCTTCACGACAGGCTTGTGCCAATAGCTTTACGTCTCATTTGTCATGTCTTTGACCAGATTATTATTTTAATACTGGTCCCGTTCGTAAAATAAAATGTGTTTGGTGATTTGTGAAGTGATTCTATGCACTCATAAACCGTTTAATTTTGATTTGCCCGCTTGCAATTTATCAGCAATCGCGGCTAAGTGGTGGTATTTACGGTTTTAAATTGTTTGTAGGATGCATATATGACGATTTCTGTTTATCAAAATGATTTGCCTGAGGGCGTGACCTTTGAAGGTGCGGTTGCTGTGGATAGTGAGACTATGGGCTTAAACCCATTACGTGATCGACTTTGCGTTGTGCAATTATCGAGCGGTGATGGCAGCGCACATTTGGTCCAATTTGATGGCACATCATTTGATGCTCCAAACCTAAAAGCGCAATTGGCAAACACCGATTTGGTGAAAATCTATCATTTTGCACGGTTTGATTTGGCTGCTATTTATCACTGGCTTGGTATTTGGGCGGCACCTGTGTTTTGCACTAAAATTGCTTCTAAACTGACCCGCACTTATACCGATCGCCACGGCCTGAAAGATCTCTGCCGCGAAATGCTAGATGTTGACATGTCAAAACAACAACAAAGCTCAGACTGGGGCGCTCCTACTTTATCTCAAGCTCAACAAGATTACGCCGCTAGTGATGTACTTTACCTTCATCAATTGCGCGAAAAATTAACGGGGCGGTTGGTCCGTGAAAATAGGTTAGAGATTGCTGAAAAGGCCTTTGGCTTTTTACCAACACGGGCCGAATTGGATTTGATTGGGTGGTCTGAGAGCGATATCTTTGCGCATAAATAAGTTGTTTTGGCTGTGCTGGGACTATTTTGAAGTTAAGTTGCTTGTAGCCTAATTGTGATCATATTGTTTTGTCAGTTTAAATATAGACCAAAGCGACCAAATAGTGGTTGCAGAAATTTATCATTTTCATGGACCCAATGTCAGCATCCTTGAGCCCTAGCAATGACATGATTGATACTCATGATCTGTCCGAGCGACGACGCGCGGCGTTTGCTCAGGCACAAAATCATTCTCGCAATGTCATCATTATGCGCAGGGTGTTTCCTGTTTTGGCATTGATCTGTGTTTGTGTGTATTTTTTAAAGGGTGATTTTTCTGTACAATATAAAAATGCAAAGGTAAGCGTCAAAGATATTCAGCTGACAAAAAATGAATTGAAAATGATTAACCCGCGTATGGAGGGGCATGATGAGAAATCAGGCTCCTATTTAATCGTTGCTGACACAGCATCGCAAAAAACCGGCTCACCTACGATTGTGCATCTACAAAAAATTGATGCAAAATTAGTCCATCCAACCAATGGGACGATGACATTAACTGCCGAGCGTGGAAAATTTGATACGAAAACTGAAGTATTGGATCTGTATAAAAACATTCGTATTTCAGGAACGAATGGTTTGGTTGCACATTTAGAGAGCGCCAATATTATCATTAAACAACAATATATTACATCCAATGAATTGATTTTTATTAAAATGAACGGGAATACGATTAAAGCAAGCAAGCTGAATATAAATGGACTGACCAAGGTGATGACTTTTACTGATCGTGTTAAGGTGCGTTTGATTAAAACGCCGAAAAAAAATGATATTGTGCAAACTAACTAGATGAAAATTAACGAGTGTTCAGCCACGAAGAGGGTCACTTTTGACTTTCTGTACAGCTGATGATGAGAGATAGATCGATGATGAGTGTCACCTCAAAATTGCATGTAATACGGATAGCTTGGTTTATATGCTCCATTTTCCTGGTGGCGTTTCCTGGCTCATTATATGCTCAGACGCTAACTGATAAATTTGGTGGTTTTTCCAAGACGTCGAATGAACCTATTCATATTGAAGCCGATGAGTTGGTGGTCAATGATGTGAAAAAAACAGCAGTGTTTTCTGGTAATGTTAAAGCTGTTCAAGGTGACTTTGTGCTGCGTTCCAAAGTTTTAGAAGTCTTTTATAGCGGCTCACCTCAAGGGGCTGGTGCTAAAAAGGGGGCTGGCAAAAAAGGGGCGGCACCCAGCAGTAAAGTCAATCGTTTGGTCGCGAAAATTAAAGTCCTGATTAGCACAAAGGACAATCAATCAGCGACCAGTGAATGGGCTGACTTTGATGTTGCGAAACAAGTTATTCTGCTTGGTGACCAGGTTGTGCTTACCCAAGGGGGGAATATTATTAAAGGGGGGCGTTTACATATTGATTTGAAGACGAGACGAAGTCGCTTTATCAATAAACGTAATAATAAGCGGGTTCAGATGAAAGTGGATGTTAAATCTGGGAAAAAACTTAAGTTACAATAATAATTCGTATCCATGGTAATCGTGGTTTATGATTATGATATGCACTGCGCAACAAATAAGTGAATGACGAAAACGACGATGCCAAAGCGTTCCTTAACTATGGATTGGCAGCAAATGGGTGAGTTTATGAAAATGATTTGGCCATTTGGCAAAAAAAAAGACGGTGAAGAGCCTTATCACCAAGGAGCCGTTGAGCCTGGCCACGACACAGAACAACAGCCAGGATTTCAGGGCCAACCTCCTCAACAAGCTCACCAACAATTGCCGGCGAATGGCCTGCCTTTTTCCGCGCCGCCCCCTTTTGGAGGACAAGCTGGACCACAAGGCCACTTCCAAGATCAACAAAGTTTGGGTGATGAACAGCATTACCTTTCACCGCCTCCGGCGGGTCTGCATAATCATGTCCCTATTCATAACCCTGGACATACTCCACATGACTATGTCAACCCAATTGAAGGAGGTTTGAATCTCCCTCGCCCTAAAGCCGAGGGCAAACCTTTGATCCCACCGCAACCTGGGTGGCTAACAGCGCGCGGTGTTTGTAAAACTTATGGCAAACGCCAAGTGGTGAAACAGGCAAGCATCTGCGTGAAGCGGGGCGAGTCTGTGGGGTTGTTAGGGCCAAATGGGGCTGGTAAAACAACCATATTTTATATGATCACAGGCCTTGTTAAAGCTGATGAAGGCCTGATACATATTGATGGATATGAGGTTACCAAATTACCTATGTATCGCCGCGCCAGGTTGGGCATTGGTTATTTACCCCAAGAAGCTTCGATTTTTCGTGGGCTGACCGTTGAGCAAAATATCATGGCCGTTTTAGAGGTAACGGAAAAAAACAAAGAAAAACGAGCCCAAAAACTTGAAAGCTTATTAAGCGAATTTAATATCGCTAGGTTGAGAACATCACCCTCCATTGCCCTATCTGGGGGGGAACGTCGCCGGTGTGAAATCGCGCGCGCTTTGGCCAGCGACCCTTCTTATATTTTGCTTGATGAACCCTTTGCAGGGATTGACCCTATTGCAATTGGTGATATACGTGATCTTGTCCGTCATCTGACTGATCGGGGGATTGGCGTGCTTATTACCGACCATAATGTGCGTGAAACCTTAGAAATGATCGATCGTGCTTATATTATTCACGATGGCGCCGTGCTTACCGAGGGTACACCGCATGAGATTGTTTCAAACGATGATGTCCGCCGGGTTTATTTGGGTGATATGTTTGGTTGATTCGTCTGGACTTTCTTCAATTTTCTCTATTACAAGAAAATCTTACTAGACATGCAAAATTCATGCTACTATCATGATTAGTAATTATTGTTGTTTAAATTATATTTAATGTTGCAAATTTACTCCCTGTTATTCAACGCATCCATATGATTCATTAAAACTTTATCGACTGTTTTAATCGTTATTAAATGCCCTATTGGTATGAATATTGCTGGTCCCTTTAATGTTGAGGATTTTGTAAATTATGGCGCTTTCGCACCGGCTTGAACTTAGGCAGTCTCAATCACTTGTGATGACGCCCCAATTGCAACAAGCAATTAAGTTGCTGCAATTGTCTAATATTGAGCTCACGGAATTTGTCGAAACCGAACTTGAGCGCAACCCTTTATTAGAGAGCAAATCTCCTTCTGAAGACCTGCCTCCTCCCAATAGTGAACCAGAGCCCCCTACCACCGATATTGAACCTGAACGACGGGCAGAAGCCGATGACTGGCTAACAAAATCTGCTGATAATATGAAAGAGGACCCCTCTACCACTCTGGATAGCCGGGTCGATGATGTTTATCCCGATCTACAAGGTTCTGATCGCACTGGCTTGAGTGAACAAGGCTGGACGTCTTCTATGGGGCAAAACAAAGGGTCTGGTGGTAGTGATGGAGCATCAGGAGATTATAATCTAGAGAGCTTTGTCAAAGAAGAAGTTACATTGCACGGACATTTGTTAGATCAGTTGCACATGACAAAATTTGAGCCCACACAACAGCTGATCGGCGCTCATTTAATAGATATGGTCGATGAACAAGGCTATTTACGCGGATCATTAGGCTCTGCTGCGATGCAGCTTGGTGCACCCATTGAGATGGTTGAAGAGGTATTAGCTCAGCTACAGACATTTGAACCTACCGGGGTATGCGCTCGAAACTTAAGTGAATGTTTGCGATTTCAGCTAGTTGAGCGTAATCGTTATGACCCGGCTATGGCAGCCCTTTTAGAAAATATCCATCTGCTTGCAGCCCATAATTTTTCAAGCTTGAAAAAAGCATGCGCCGTTAGCGATGAAGATTTGATCGATATGATCGCTGAGATTAAAGAGCTTAACCCTAAACCTGGATTGAAATATGGTAGCACCATCATGCAGCCGGTGGTGCCTGATGTTTTTGTGCGCAAGAATAATGATGGTAGCTGGTTGGTGGAACTGAATAGTGAAACCTTACCAAAAGTTTTGATCAATAAAACCTATTACACGACGGTTTCTGGTGCGGTGAAAAATCCGCAAGAAAAAGAATATATTCAAGACTGTTTTCAAACTGCCAATTGGTTGGTTAAAAGCCTTGACCAACGAGCACGGACAATTTTAAAAGTCGCGGAAGAGATTGTGCGCCAGCAAGATGGGTTTTTCACTTCTGGTGTCGAGCATTTGCGCCCTTTGAACCTACGAGCCGTTGCTGATGCAATTGAAATGCATGAATCCACGGTTAGCCGTGTTACCTCAAATAAGTATATTGGGACCTCACGCGGTGTCTTTGAATTGAAATATTTTTTCACTTCTGCCATCTCTTCATCTGATTCTGATGACATGGTTTCGTCTGAAGCTGTTCGTCATCAAATTCGCCAACTTATTGATGCAGAGCTTGTGGACAATATTCTTTCTGATGATAAAATCGTTATAACTTTAAAAGAAAAAGGGATTGATATTGCCCGGCGAACTGTTGCAAAATATCGTGAAGCGATGGGCATCCCTTCTTCTGTCCAGCGGCGACGCAAAAAACGTATGGCCCAGCAAATGGCTGTTTAACATGGCATGATTGCGGCTGATTAACCTGCCGTTGAATGGCGTGCGGCATTTTCACATAACCCCTTGTTATGAAATAAATTATTTATTACCATCATTCCCTTGAAATACTGTTTTTTGAACATAAAAAGTTTGTTTTTATGTTACAATAAACTGACGTTTTAGTGGATATCTGCTATGGTTATTGAGATGAATATTATTTAAGGAGGATGCGATTATTAAGACTTTGCTACTTTTCATGGTGGTTTCGTTTTTATGATGGATTTTTGAATAACATCTTTTTAATTCCCGTTTAAGTCGATTGAGCAAGATTTTAAAAAGGGAAGTTTTGCCCTTTAAAAACCTTGTCTGAAAAGAAGGAACAAATATATATGTCAATACAAATCACTGGGAAAAACATTGATATTGGTGAAGCTCTTCGGTTTTATATTGAAGATCGTATTGATCAAACTTTAAATAAATTTATGGGCAATGCCACCTCTGGCCATGTCCGCCTTGAAAAAGATGGCGGCCGCTTTCGTACTGATTGCTCTTTGCATCTTGGATCTGGACTTGATTTGCAGGCACGCGGCGAATCTCATGATGTCTATGCAAGCGCTGATGCAGCGCTGGAGCGGTTAGAAAAACGCTTGAGGCGCTATAAGAGGCGAATTAAGAATCATCATCAAAAACATAGTTCTGGCGACCCTTCCTTAGGAACACCAGCACAAGACTATGTCATTCAACATCAAGAAGATGAAGCCGAGAGCGAGGATGATGCGCCAATTATTATTGCTGAGCATGAAACAAATATTAATGAATTTGCCGTAAGTGATGCCGTGATGCATATGGATTTGTCAGAAAGTTCTGTGTTGGTCTTTAGAAATGCTAGCCATGGCCGCATCAATATTGTATATCGACGCAGCGATGGAAATATAGGCTGGATTGATCCGGCATAATTGGGTATTGTCCGTTTTTATGATTTTATGGCCTTTATTTTGACGGACATAAATTCGCAATACTTGTCTTTTATGGATTGATGCCTGTTGGATTGACCCTACTTTGGGGGCACATTTAAGTATTGTAATGGGTTCTTATAAAATAAATTACGATGCTTGAGTTGTGGTTATGATTAATCAGGTTCAAGGTTAGCGGAAGGCATGAGAATGGATTTGAGTGATTTGTTGTCTAGCGAAGAGGTTTATCCTTCGTTAAAAGCAAAAAGCAAAAAACATCTTTTGCAAGAGATGTCGCGCATTGCAGCTCAGAAGACGGGCTTGGATCAACGTGACATTTTTGATGTGTTATTGCAAAGAGAGCGGCTTGGGTCCACAGGTGTTGGGCAAAGCGTTGCAATTCCCCATGGGCGCTTGCAATCAATTGACAAAATAATTTGCATTTTTGCCCGGCTGGATGAACCTATTAATTTTGATAGTTTAGATGATGAACCAGTAGATTTGGTGTTTTTATTGCTCGCACCAGAGACAGCAGGGGCTGATCATCTCAAGGCGCTTGCTCGTATTTCTCGGCTAATTCGCGAACCGCAAACCTTGGATAAATTGCGCGGCTCTCGTGAACAATCAGCGCTTTATTCTGTCTTAACAGAAGCCTCTGCCTCCCATGCCGCTTAAATAGATTTGCTGTGAGTTAGTTTTATTTCACTCACGGCTATTTCAAGCGTAAGCACGCTTGAGCCTCCGTTAGGGCGGCGCTAGGCGCCGGGCCTCCTTCACAGGATGCCATGTTCGCTCGCAAGCTCGCTTCCTTCATCGTATAGTTAGCTTTGTTTCACTCACGGCTATTTCAAGCGTAAGTACGCTTGAGCCTTCCGTTAGGGCGGCGTTTTCTTTGCGATCAGCTTATCCGTGCTCGCTAAGGCTCCGCTCGGGCTGATCTTCTACGCCGGACCTCCTTCACTCGATGCCATGTTCGCTCGCAAGCTCGCTTCCTTCATCGTATAGTTAGCTTTTATTTCACTCACGGCTATTTCAAGCGTAAGTACGCTTGAGCCTCCCTGCACTGATTTAATTTAGTTGCTGAATTTGCAGCTCATTATCTATCGCGGCGATCATGGCTGCTTCTAGATCTTGTGCGAGAAGAATTGGCAGGCCATTGGCGGCGTGTACCGCAAAGAGCGATCCCTTATTTGGTAAATCTTCAATTTCAGGAAATAAGTCTTTTGCAGCGCTTGCGGCCACTTCATGCACATACACCAATTTGTCGACCCCTAGATCTCGCAGGTCATCTTTTGTCATAACATCATCTTTAAAATGAGCGTTATAATCGATTGGATTTTTTTGTTCCCTACGATCGTTAAGATTTGATTTACTGTACATGGGACCTTCTTTCACAAAATGATAAATAAAACGATTTGTTTAGGTGGTGATGATTTCTATTTTGCGGGTTTTGGTTTTTGGTTCTGGTAATCGCAATTCAATGGCGAGAAGTCCGTCTTTTAAACGGGCTGAAATGATCTCTATGCTATCTGCCAGGATGAATGAACGTTGAAATTGGCGCATTGCAATGCCTTTATGCAAATAATTATCACTGGCTTGATTTCCTTTTTTACCCGTAATGACTAGTTTTTGCCCCTCTTGGAGCACTTCAAGCAAATCTGCGCTAAACCCTGCAATGGCTAAAATAATCTTTAAAACCTCTTGGCCTGTTTCTTTATTGATTGAACGCTCAATATTAAAAGGCGGATAGCTATCTGTTTGCAATTCAGCCGCATGATCTAGAGCCCGCTCAAATTCTTCAAACCCTAAAATAAGAGAATGATTTATTTTTGATACACGTGACATTGGGTTTTTCCTAATGACTTATTATCAATTAAATGCGCGCCTTTTAAGTCAGCATAAAGAACAAATATGACCAAGAGGTTTGATGGCCTTTGATTTCCTTACTAATATGGGGGGGAGGTTATGAATTTCAAGCACTATTGATTAAGTTTTTATCTATTCTCAAAACCAAATTTTCATATTTTTTGGGTAATATTACCTATACTTTATTTATTGCTACATATTTTTTAGGATGAAAAAATGAACGACACTTATAAACAAGAGCACGACCAAGAACGACGCAGCGATCGACAGCGGACGTATCAAGGTGCCAAAATTATTGTTGATAAAAATTCAACATTTAATTGTGTCATTAAATCTAGAAGTGAAACTGGTTTTGGACTAAAGCTTGGCTCAACAATCGGTATACCTGAGACATTTATGCTTTTTGATGACAGCACCGGCGTTTCTTATGCATGTGAAGTTGTTTGGCGTAAACGGGCTGGTCTGGGCGTCAAAATAGTTGATTAGGCCTGACATCAATTTGTTTTAAAAATCAGCGATATTTCGTTATTGCTGATTTTTTTAATTATTACTGGCGGTTAAAAAGTAATTCACATCACAATCAGCTGAAATCTTCCATTGGTCGCTAAAGGGTGAATAAACCAAACCTGAGGTTTCTCTTGGGGTCAATTTTGCCCCAGAGACACACTCCTTTAATTCTTGAGGCGTCACAAATCTTGACCATTGATGCGTGCCTTTGGGCAGCCACTTTAAGACATATTCAGCACCCAAAATTGCAAAAGCATAGGCTTTGGTGGTTCGATTGATTGTGGACAAAATTAACAGCCCCCCCGGGGCAACCAATTTTGAAACCAGAGCTACAAAATCTGGAACGCTTGGCACATGCTCTACGACCTCAAGGCACAAAACCACATCATAAGTTTCCCCCGCCTCCACAATATCTTCAGCCAAGCAGGCTTTGTAGGTAATCGGTATGTTGGCCTGCTCTGCGTGTATCGACGCTGCTTTGATATTGTTTGTTGAGGGATCAATGGCTGTCACGGTTGCCCCTTGTTTGGCTAATGGCTCAGCAACGAGCCCTCCTCCACAGCCAATATCTATCAAACTTAAACCATTAAGCGCGTGATCAGAGCGTTCGTCTTTACCAAAATGAGCACAAATCTCTTGACGAAAAAACGCCAAACGAGCTGGCCCTATTTTATGAAGGGGGCGAAATTTCCCCGTTGGATCCCACCATTCATCGGCCATAGCCCCAAAACTGGCAATTTCATCTGGATCTAGGGTTGAGGTTTGTTGATTATATTTTTCGCTCATTTAGAATTTACACAAGGTATTTATGGCTTTGTCAAGAAGTCGGGCTAGAAGATGACAGCCTTTTGTATTTTTTGGCTATAAATATATATCTATGTGCTGGTTGATCGGGGCGGCGGTTCTTTGTATGTATAGGCCTTTGGAGGATGGATCTCCTATATTATAAATGGCATATGTTCGCGTTGACCTCTTTGTGGCTGTCCTCTTTGTGGCTCTGTTTAGAGCATCTTTAGATGACCGGTCATTGAATTTGTTTCGTTCGTTGAATATTGTCTCATATGAATAAGGTGTTGAGCTTTTTATGGCACTGGTGGTAATGAAATTTGGCGGCACATCTGTTGCTGATATGGACCGGATACGCAATGTCGCGGCCCATGTAAAACGAGAATATGACGCGGGCAATCAGGTGGCTGTGGTGGTCTCTGCGATGGCGGGGCGCACCAATGAGTTGGTGTCTTTCGTCAACGAAGCCTCTAGCGCGCCTGATCAGCGCGAATATGATTGTGTGGTCTCTTCTGGAGAGCAGGTTACATCTGGCTTGTTGGCGCTTTGCTTACAAGATTGCGCGGTGCCAGCTCGTTCATGGCAAGGGTGGCAAATTCCTTTGAAAACGGATGGTGCCCACGCCAAGGCTAGAATTGTGGATGTTTGCGGGGCACAGATGAAGGCTTCGCTTGACCAAGGAGAGGTGGCAGTGATTGCTGGCTTTCAAGGAATTGCTCCTGATGGGCGCATCTCTACACTTGGGCGCGGCGGGTCTGACACAAGCGCTGTGGCCATTGCGGCGGCGCTTGGTGCAGATCTATGTGATATTTATACGGATGTGGATGGGGTTTATACGACAGACCCGCGCATCGTGCCAAAAGCGCGCCGGCTTTCGAAGGTGTCTTATGAAGAAATGCTTGAAATGGCCAGTCTTGGCGCGAAAGTTTTGCAAACACGCTCTGTTGAGTTGGCAATGACAAAAAATGTGCGGCTTGCTGTTCGCTCTAGCTTTGATGATCCGGCAAGCATGCCTGCCATTAATTTAAAGCAAAACAGCCATATTGGAACGCTGGTTTGTAGTGAGGATGAGATTGTGGAACAACAAGTTGTAAGCGGCATTGCCTATGCCAAAGATGAAGCGAAGGTAACTTTGGTGGCTGTGGCTGATCAACCAGGCGTGGCAGCGATGGTGTTTGGACCTTTGGCGCAGGCCAATATCAATGTGGATATGATTGTGCAAAATGTCTCAGCTGATGGGGCCACCACCGATTTAACTTTTACTGTGGCTGAAGCAGACTTAAGCGCCGCATTAAAAGTTGTCGAAGCAAACAAGACTACGTTGCAATATAAAGACCTACAAGGGGCAACCGATATTGTTAAAGTTTCCATCATTGGGGTTGGTATGCGCTCTCATGCGGGCGTTGCTGGCGATATGTTTGAGGCTCTTTCTCAAAAAGGTATCAATGTTTTGGCGATTTCAACGTCTGAAATAAAGATTAGTATTTTAATCGATGCAGCTTACCAAGAACTTGCTGTTCGCACCTTGCATAGCTTGTTTGGTCTTGATCAAGATAGTGAATAGATAATGTTTTATATCCATTTTTGACTTAATTGTTTTAAACTTATGGTATTTCGTGATGAGTGACTAAAATTGAGCTGAATAATTTCATATTTGGCTTTCCCAATTTGAGGCGGTATTTATGTCACCAGCAAATGCAGCACCGCGCATTCTCATGCGCCGTTTGCGTGAAATTATGGCAAATGCCGGGGCCCCCCAAAAGCGCCTCGACGCTATCGTTTCGCAAATTGCCCTGATTATGGTGGCTGAGGTTTGCTCCCTATATTTGCGCCGCCCTGATGGCTCGTTAGAGCTATTTGCCTCTGAAGGGCTAAACCCTGAGGCGGTGCACAATACACATTTGGCACGCGGAGAAGGCTTGGTTGGGTTAATCGCCGAGCAGGCCGAGCTGGTGAATATTCATGAAGCACAAGACCATCCCTCATTTTCTTATCGGCCTGAGACCGGCGAGGAGATTTATCACTCTTTTCTTGGCATGCCTATCTTGAGAGGAGGACGTACGCTTGGTGTTGTAACGGTGCAAAATAAAGCGCGCAAAGTTTACTCTGAAGAGGAAATTGAAGCCTTAGAGACCACGGCGATGTTGGTTGCCGAATTGATTACGTCTGGAGAGCTCGATGAGGGGGTCGGCGCTATAGCGGATCGCACACAAGGGCGCCACTTTAAAGGTACTAGCATCGGCGCTGGCATTGCGCTAGGCGCTGTGGTTTTGCATGAACCACGCGTTATGATCCATGATTTTTTATCAGATGATCAAGCCTTTGAACAAGAGCGTTTGCTTCAAGGGGTTGACACATTGCGCCTCTCCATTGATGCCATGCTGTCAAAGGCTGAATTACAACGGGCAGGTGAGCATAGGGAGGTGTTAGAAGCTTACCGGCTTTTTGCGCATGACCAAGGCTGGGTGACCAAACTGAAACAAGCGATTGCTTCTGGGCTAACAGCTGAGGCGGCGGTCGAGCGGGTGCAAAACGATATGCGTGCGCGCATGCTGCCGAACAAAGATGCGTTTTGGGCTGAGCGTATGAATGATTTGGAAGATTTGGGCAACCGCTTGATGCGCATTTTGGTTGGTTCTAGCGCCACGGCGGCCGAGACAAGCTTGCCAGATGATACTATTTTGGTGGCACGGACAATGGGGGCCGCTGAATTATTAGATTATGATCAAAAAAAACTGCGCGGCTTGGTCTTGGAAGATTCTGGTGCCTCGAGCCATGTGGCGATTGTTGCACGAGCTCTTGGTATCGCCGCTGTTGGTGAAGCTAAGGGGCTGGTGAACCGGGTGGATACGGGCGATGACATCATTGTGGACGGGGTCACGGGTGAAGTGTTTGTACGCCCTCGGCCCGAGATGATTGATGCTTATTCTGACAAGGTTCGGTTTCAAGCGGCGAAACAAAAGCAATTTCAAGAACTGCGTGATAAACCAGCGATTAGTTTGGATGGGGTGCCTATTTCTCTCAAAATTAATGCTGGTTTGTTGGTGGATCTGCCGCATATGGTGCAATCGGGTGCTGATGGCATTGGGCTTTATCGCACTGAATTGCAGTTTATGATTTCGGCTAAATTCCCGCGTATCACGGAACAAGAAGAGACTTATAGTGCCGTTTTGGATGCGGCTGGAGAACGTCCTGTCATGTTTCGGACGCTTGATGTGGGCGGGGATAAAATCCTCCCCTATATGCGTATGGCTGGCGAACAGAACCCTGCTCTTGGATGGCGGGCCGTGCGCATGACCTTGGATCGACCTGGTTTATTGAGGACCCAAGTTCGGGCCTTATTAAAAGCCAGTGCTGGTAGAGATTTGCGGTTGATGTTACCCATGGTAACTGAACTTTCTGAATTAAAACAAGCAAAGGACCTTATCCAGAAAGAGCGTGATTTCTTAAAAAAGCATGGTCGCCCAGGGCCCAAACATCTTGAAATTGGCATCATGATTGAAGTACCGGCCATTATTTGGCAATTAGAGGATATTTTGCCACTGGTTGATTTTATTTCAATTGGGAGCAATGATTTGCTGCAATTTTTATTTGCGGCCGATCGGACCAATCCTTTGGTGGCGCAGCGTTATGATAGTTTAAGTTATGTGTTTTTAAGTGTGTTACAAAATATTATAACAAAAGCAAACTCTTACAAAGTTCCCGTCACACTATGCGGTGAAATTGCGGGTAACCCCTTGGAGTCTATGGCCTTATTAGGGCTTGGCTTGAGATCTATATCCATGTCCCCGGCCGCTATTGGGCCAATTAAATCGATGATTCTTTCGCTTAACGTTGCCCATCTTTCACAGTTTTTAGAACACCAACTGGCCACTTCAAGCGGATCCTTACGACCTGAGCTGGAGCGTTATGCAGCTGAAAACAACATAAATGTTGACCCGTATTCTGATCCTAGCTAGGCGCTATTGTTTACCATGTTTAAGATTAGCGCTCTGCAATGAACTGCCAAACTAAAAACACACTTGGCGAATAGATCAGTTAAGTGTAACTTGTTTATGGGGTAAACTTATCAAATAAAATTCGTTTTTTGGTCAGTTTTAAAATGACATTAAATTAAGTAGTTTGCGTTAAGTTCGGGTGAGTATCGTGTATCGTTCTAATCATTTTGTATCCCAAGATGATGGTAAAGCCGTTGTTGGTGATACCTCATTGACCAATCATCGTCCTTTCAGGCAGCCGCCTTTAAGAAACGTTCATCAAAACCAAAAGACGGCTTTGCTCAATGATCAACAGCCAAACGATCTACCGACAAATGATCAACGGCCAAATGATCAACGGCCAAATGGCGTTGAGAAAAATGGTCATCCGCAAAATAATCTGGCGTTAGCTCAGGCCTCACCTTCGCCTTTCGATCGTTCATTACGCCTTGATGATCGTGCTCCCAACCATGTGGGCAAAGATATGCCTCCTGCGTTACCTGTTTTACCGCTAAATCAAACACCGCACAAAGATCAGTCTAGCCTTGTTCAAGATCAAGTAGGATCTTTGCCTACTCATAGTTTTAGGGATGAACAAATTAGTGATTTGTTTGTCGCAATGGCTCGTGCGTCTCAGCTTCCTAAAGATCAACTTGCCCAACGCTTACAAACTTCTGTTCCTTTGCTTGAAGCTCTTGAAGCTGGTGCGCTTGATCAATTGCCTGAATGGGAAGAAATTTCAGAAATGATTTTGCGCTATACTCAACTTATTCAAATTGATGAACGTCCTATATTGAGGCGCCTTAGAGAACAGCTTACAGAATATTACCTTACCTCTATGTCACAAATGAAAGCGCAATTGCCCAATCATGTGGCAGAGCAAAAATATCAAAATGCTCAGCCCCAGTCAGGGTCCAAATCTACGTTTGATCCTCGCCAACCAAACCTGGATCTTGCATTGCGCCTACCCGAGCAATCGAGTTTGGTCCAATCGTCACCTCTGACCTCATCTCATGTTCAAGCGCCACAATCTTTTGCACCAACTCAGCTTGAGATGACGCGGCATGAAACAGCTAGCTATCAAAGAGCTATACCACCTGCAAATTTTGTTCACGCCAATGCCCCGCAACGCCAAGAAACTTTGAAATCGCCAAGTGACAATCTTGCCGCGGCTTTCCAAGCACCGGTGCCTGTGCCCAATGGGCCGCAAAAAACGAGGGGGCTGTCACGCACCAGCAAAATTTTAGCAAACATTGCATTTATATTGATTTTGTTATTTGGCTTTATCCAATGGCAACCCAATCGGTTTTGGTCTGGCGTTGACCACCTGCCCAAACCCATTGCAGAGACCATTTACAGTGTGTTTGAAATGGTAATGCCTGATCCCTTTGCGTCAACGTTCCGAATGAATTGGGTGCATGTTGATGACCCACGAATGCGTAAAGCTGACCGACTATTCGTTCCTGAGGCAAAAAAGCTCCCAAAAATAGATTTTTCTAATCTTGGTGCCCTTGATCAATTGCCTTAAATGGCTTGGTGATTTTTATTAAACCATCAAAAGTTTGTGTTTTTCATTGAATTCACTTACCCATGGGTGTAGACCCTTTTCATCCATAGGCGGGAGCGTTTGCCCTGCTGATTGATTGTGAGGGAGACTTAAGGCATGTCAGCATTACCCAAGGAAAAACTAGAACATTTGGTTGAACGTTGGGAACATGTGCAAACTGAACTGGCCGCAGGGGCTGGACAAGATGTATTTGTAGCTCTGTCTCGTGAATTTTCTGAGCTTGATCCCATTGTTGCGCAAATCAAAAAATATTTTTCTACCATTGAAGAAATTGCAGGGCTTGAAGATATGTTAGCTGAAGCCAGTGACGATGCTGACATGGAGGAAATGGCGCGCGATGAACTAGACGCTTTGAACACTTCATTGCCTGACCTGGAGCAAGCCATTCGCATCCAATTACTGCCCAAAGATGAAGATGACAACCGCAATGCGATCCTTGAGGTGCGCGCTGGCACGGGCGGGGATGAAGCGGCCTTGTTTGCCGGAAACTTATTTCGTATGTATCAGCGTTTTGCAGAGATCCATGATTGGAAGGTTGAAATCATCTCGGCCAGCGACTCTGCGGTAGGCGGCTATAAAGAAGTTATTGCCAATTTATCCGGGCGCGGGGTGTTTGCGCGGCTTAAATATGAATCTGGGGTGCACCGTGTGCAACGGGTACCTGAGACCGAATCTGGCGGGCGCATTCACACATCGGCGGCAACTGTTGCGGTGTTGCCTGAGGCCGAAGAAGTTGACATTGAAATCGAAGAAAAAGACTTGCGCGTTGATGTTTTCAGAGCCAGTGGGCCCGGCGGGCAATCTGTGAACACCACGGATAGCGCGGTTCGTATTACCCACCTACCAACAGGTCTTGTGGTGAGCCAACAAGATGAAAAATCACAGCATAAAAACCGCGCCAAGGGCATGAGAGTTTTGCGTGCACGGCTCTATGAAGCTGAGCGCCAGCGCCAAGAAAACGAACGATCAGAGGAGCGCCGGGGGCAAGTTGGTACCGGGGATCGTTCAGCGCGCATTCGTACCTATAATTTTCCGCAAGGGCGGGTCACTGATCACCGAATCAACCTGACCTTACATAAGTTAGAGCAAGTTTTAGCGGGTGATGGCTTGGATGAACTTGTGGATGCCCTTATCACCGAAGATCAGGCCAGTCAGCTTGCTGCTATGGATGAACCTGTAAACTAGCCTTATGAATCGAAGCAACAATATCTGTTTTCAAACCGACCAAAGAGTGCTCAAGTATTTTTTAGATGCTCTTGCACAAAGCTTTGAACAGGTCGGCATTAAAGAAGGGGCTGCACTTGATGCCCGGCTTTTGATGCAGCATGTGTTGAGCCTTGATCATAGCGGTATAATCTTACACTCTGAGCGAGTGCTCACTGAGGGTGAGTACAGCGCCGCCCTTCCCCTTATTAACCGGCGTTTGCAGCGTGAACCGATCGCACGCATTTTGGGCTTGCGAGAATTTTGGTCATTGCCCTTTTTGATTGAGGATGAGACACTAGAACCACGCCCAGACACAGAAACATTGGTTGAGGCTGCCCTTAGCGCCGTGCCTGACCAAAAACAAGCTTTACGCCTGCTCGACCTTGGAACCGGTACAGGGTGTGTCTTGTTAAGTTTGCTCCATGAGTTAAAGTTTGCCACAGGGGTTGGTGTTGATGTTTCAATAGGGGCTGTTCAAACCGCCCGCACAAACGGCGCTCAACTCGGTCTTGATCATCGCTCAAACTTTATTGTCAGTGATTGGTTCTCCAATGTGGAAGGGGTGTTTGATTTGATCGTTGCCAACCCGCCTTATATCCCCTCAAATGAACTTACAAAACTTGAACCTGAAGTTGCACTTTACGATCCGTTGCGCGCCTTGGATGGAGGCCAAAATGGACTTCGTGCTTACGAAGCCATAGTGGCTCAAATTTCGTTTTATTGTAGCGATCATTGTTGGGTGTTGTTTGAATGCGGCGCGAACCAAGCAGAAGAACTTATGGAACGGCTTAAAAAATCCCCTTTCGCTAACAATATTTCTAACACGCTCATACGACAGGATCTGGCAGGTATCTCTCGGGTGGTTGGTGTGGAAATTCGTAGTTTTGCGAATGAAACGTTATAGATTGGTCTAATTATTTATAAAAAGGTGAGATTTAGTCCCCAAGTGTGAAATTATTTTTAAAAATAGTCTTGGACTTCGTCGCTAAAAAGGCTATGATTTGTACAACTTGGCAATTAAAATGCACACATAATCATACATACGCTTATGTTTCTTTGACCTAACGATGCATCTCTAGATTAGAGTTTTAGTTATCAAAGATAGAAAATAATAATTGACTTAGAAATATTTTTTAGCGTAGAGAACCATACTTTTTAGATTTCAATTGTTATATGTGAAACGTTCATATTGTTTGCTTTTGAAATTTAAAAAAAACATCCTGACTGTTTATCATTTAATATTCATAGTCACTTTTTAGAGACCGGTGTTTTTATATTTAATGATGATTTAATTGTACAAAAAGAGGTGTTCATTTGATATCTTGTGCAGTGTTTGTTTTGAATTCTTGATCCTATTTGTTGATCGAATTAAACTTGCTGTAGACAAATGATAATAGGCCGTTTTTAGGTGTGATGGTATTTATTGAGGGAATTCTTTTAAAGACCTGCTCACTAAGACAATGTAGCGAAAAATAATATCGTGAAAGACAGTACCGTGTTTCAAACGATATTGAATTGTCTTTGATTTGACAGATAAAAGATGTGACATATAAAATTCGACTCAGCCTTTGTGAACCAGAACATGTTGGTGAATGTGGATTATTGGCTAAGATATAATGGTTTCACCTTCATTAGAATTTCATGCTGGTAACGTTTTATAATCATTATAAACACTTATCTTGGTTGCGGATTATCAGTTGTTAAAAGAGTTATCTTGCTAAGATATGGCCTTATGAAAGCCTAATTGGGAAAGCTAAAGTTTTTTGATATGAGATTTTATCTTGAGGCTTTAAGAGACTTAAGATTGTAAATTTAAGATGATGAACTTAAGACGGTGAACTTAAGACGGTGAACTTAATATTTATTCGGCTTTGGAATGAATGATTTTAGAATCAGTTTGAGAAATCGATCTGGAACTGATCAAGAAAACGCAGATTTTTTGCTTTGAATATTATTCAAGCTCAATTGATGAACAATTGTCATCATATAGGCTTGATGGTTTTTTCAAAAAAACATGAAAATCAAATTTTAATTGTAATAATAGAACTGTGAATGGAAGCCCATGCGGCAAGCACAATCAAATAGACGTGGTCGGGGACGCAGCCGGAATAATAAGGCGCAAAACCCATTAACTAAAAATTATGAATCAAATGGACCTGATGTTAAAATCAGAGGTACAGCGGCACATATTTCAGAGAAATATAATTCACTTGCGCGTGATGCTTTAACCTCGAGTGATATTGTTCGTCATGAAAACTATTTGCAACATGCTGAGCATTATAACCGCATTATCATGACCGCTCAGGAAAACAACCAAGCTGAAGCTGCTAACGCGCAAAATAGCGATGAAGGCAATGATAATCAGAACAATAATGCCGCAAACGGTGAGCAGAACAATAATAACAATGCTCAAAAGAAAAGAAATCCTCGCCGCCGCCGCCCTGATGAGCGCGCTCAAAAACAAAATGCGCAAAATGCAAATGGCGATCGCAATGGTCCCAATGAAAAAAATGGGGCTGGGGATGGGCGCCCTGCTCAAAGCAAGACGAATGGTCGTGATGGAACGGTTGTTCAGCCAATTGATGCAAAAGCGGATGATGCAAAAGTAGTTGATACAAAAGCGAGTGAGCCCAAAATCAATGAAGCTGAAATTTCAAAAATTGAAACAAAAACGGATGATGCAGCTGCTTAAAAATTAGAAAAACGCCCTCTCAAAAAGATATAGCAACATGTTTTGTTGAAATCATTCCTATTTGAATGAGATTATTTGCTTATTTGGCTGCCTTTTTTTATGTCTCCGCCTTTTATTATTCGGCCATACAGACCAAAATCATCATGACCAAACTGTTGGTTTAAAGCGGCTGGCAAAGAGCGCCCTCTTTTTGCTGTCTCAAGATCAACATTAATTGCCGCGCACCGGCTGGTTTGTGACATTATTTCTATTTCAACATCATCAAATTTTATAACATTACCAACCCAATTTTTCTCTACCCATGGCTCTAGCCCTTCAATGTGAATGTTTGCGCGAAAACGAGTTGGTGGGATGGGTTCATTCATCATATGGCCGAGCGCCGTGACAGAGGCAAGATTGATGATATGAACAAGCGGCTCTGCTTGATCAGTAAAATGGTGATTGTCTGCATGTTGGATGCGAGGCGGTCCTTTTAGCTCTTGAGACATAAAGGCTGCTATAAATTGTTCGATCATGTTGCAACCGATCGAGGTTTTTAGATTGCCGCTGGTAACTCGACGCCCTTGGCGCAGGATAGATAAATCATGTGTTTCCTCATCAAATGTGATGCTTAACAGAGCAAGGCGTTCATCGCGCATAAGGTTCAAAAAATGGGTTTTTTGTAAGTGAGTGGCTGCTGTCTTGTCAAATTGAGACGGGCCATTTTCAATGGCATAGATCCGATCAAAGGGAAAACACCCACCATTCGTTACCGTCACTGAAGTGATCTCTTGTCCAGGGAGCCCCTTGACTGGAAACCGCCACAAAGCTGAGACTTCCCCCACGGCTTCACCGAAGATTGGGCCTTGTTGTTTTTGATTTTGTGAATCGCCTTGCTGGCTCATTGCATTTGTACCTTAATATCCGTTTTGGTGTCGTCTTGTTAACAAGTGCGCCGAGGAAAAATACTGTTGGTATCTGTTATAAATATAAATCCAAACATATTTTTCCCATATCACCTCTTTAAGTGAAGGAAATGTAACTTATATTTTAATGATAAGATAGCAGATTGCCTTATTGGGATCGTCTATCTCGTATTTACAGTCTATATATATAATCAGACATAAAAATTCGCTGCATTGCTGGGATTTTTATGGGCTTTGGAGGCGACCAATACATGAAACAAGACCGTTATACTGAGCGAGCAAAAACCATCGTGCATTCAGCCCAACAAGAGGCGTTGGCACAAGGGCACCAGCAATTCCTTCCTTTACATTTGCTGGCAGCCTTACTGAATGACAAAGATGGTCTTAGCGTTAATTTAATCACTAAAGCTGGTGGGAATGCGAACTTAATTGCAGCACAAGCGGCTGATTGCATTGCAAAAATTCCAAAGGTGAGCGGATCTGGTGCGGGCCAGCTTTATATCACGGCTGAGATGGCAAAACTGTTTAAAACAGCTGAAGATGTGGCTGAAAAGGCTGGCGATAAATTTGTTACAACTGAGCGTTTGCTTATGGCTGCCTGTTTTGACACCTCTAGCGAAACGGCCCGTATTTTATCAGCAGGTGGCATCACAGCTCAAAATCTTAATAGTGCCATTAATGACGTGCGCAAAGGGCGCACAGCTGACAGTGCGAATTCTGAAGAGAGTTTTGAAGCGCTCGAGCGCTATGCAAGAGATCTGACACAAGAAGCGGCTGACGGCAAGCTTGACCCGGTTATTGGTCGCGAAGAAGAAATTCGCCGGACCGTTCAAGTGCTCTCACGGCGAACAAAAAACAATCCTGTTCTCATTGGCGAACCTGGTGTGGGTAAAACTGCGATCATTGAAGGTTTGGCGTTGAGGATTGTAAATGGCGATGTACCTGAAAGTTTAAAACAGCGCCAATTGCTTTCCTTGGATATGGGCTCTTTAATAGCTGGGGCCAAATATCGCGGTGAATTTGAGGAACGTTTAAAAGCTGTTTTGCAAGAAGTTGAAGCCGCGAGTGGCAATATAATCCTCTTTATTGATGAAATGCATACGCTGGTTGGCGCGGGCAAAACTGATGGGGCTATGGACGCCTCTAACTTGTTGAAACCGGCGCTTGCACGCGGGGAGCTACATTGTGTAGGGGCGACCACGTTAGATGAATATCGCAAGCATGTTGAGAAAGACGCAGCGTTAGCGCGGCGCTTCCAACCGGTGTTTGTTGATGAGCCTACCGTGGAAGATACCATTTCGATCTTGCGCGGTTTAAAAGAAAAATATGAACTCCATCACGGGGTGCGCATTTCAGATAACGCCTTGGTTGCGTCTGCGACTTTGTCGAACCGGTACATTACGGATCGTTTTTTACCAGACAAAGCGATTGATCTTATGGATGAGGCGGCAAGCCGTTTGCGGATGCAGGTCGAATCAAAACCGGAAGAGCTTGATGAACTGGACCGGCGTATCATTCAATTGAAGATCGAGCGCGAGGCTTTAAAAAAGGAAGATGATGAAGCTTCCAAAGAGCGCTTAAAACGCTTAAGCCAAGAGCTGGCCAATTTAGAAGAACAATCACAGATTATAACCGATAAATGGTCGCGTGAAAAATCAAAGCTTTCTGATGACAACAAATTGAAAGAACTGCTTGATCAGGCGCGCATCGAATTTACCCAAGCGCAGCGGGCCGGTGATCTCACTAAGGCGGGCGAGCTTTCTTATGGTGTCATTCCTGAGTTAGAGCGCAAGCTTAAAGAGGCAGCTGACGGCGCTCAAGGCCCACAAGACCTGATGGTCGAAGAGGTTGTAACCGAAGCGCACATTGCTGGTGTTGTCTCGCGCTGGACAGGTGTGCCGGTTGATAAAATGCTGGAAGGTGAGCGCGAAAAATTACTGCAAATGGAGATCGCTCTACAATCGCGGGTGATTGGACAAGAAGAGGCGGTTAAATCGGTCTCGACTGCGGTTCGCCGTGCACGTGCCGGCCTGCAAGACCCGAACCGGCCGATTGGCTCGTTTATGTTTCTTGGGCCAACCGGTGTTGGCAAGACAGAGCTGACCAAAGCTTTGGCTGAGTTTCTATTTGATGATGACAGCGCCATGGTGCGCATTGATATGTCTGAATTTATGGAGAAGCATTCTGTTGCGCGGCTGATTGGTGCCCCTCCTGGTTATGTTGGCTATGAAGAGGGCGGTGTGTTAACTGAAGCCATACGGCGCCGGCCTTATCAAGTGATTTTGTTTGATGAGATTGAAAAAGCGCACGCGGATGTTTTTAACGTCTTGTTGCAAGTGCTTGACGATGGCCGCTTAACAGATGGCCAAGGGCGCACTGTTGATTTTAGAAACAGCATGATCATTATGACATCGAACCTTGGGGCTGATCATTTGATTGCCCAGAAAGAAGGCGAAGACGTTGAACTTGTTGAAGCTTTGGTGATGAAAGATGTGCGGGCTCATTTCCGTCCTGAATTTTTGAACCGGGTTGACGAGGTGATTATCTTCCAGCGGTTACAACGCTCACAAATGGCAGCGATCGTCTCTATTCAACTGAAGCGCTTGCAAAAGCTTTTGGATGACAAACAGATGAGCCTGAAGCTCTCTGATGAAGCCATTCAATGGTTGGCGAATAAGGGCTATGACCCGGCCTATGGGGCACGTCCTCTTAAGCGGGTTATCCAAAAGTTCGTGCAAGACCCTTTAGCAGAGAAGTTTTTAGCTGGTGAGGTTAAGGATGGTGATAGCATCACAGTTGGTGTTGCCGATGGTGAGCTGCAATTTTCAAGTGTAAAAAGCGAGGCGGCTTGATTTTGTCTCACGGGCTATTCTCACCGCGAAAGCGGTGAGGCCCTGCACTCTCACTTTTCGCTCACGGCTATTTCAAGCGCGAAAAGCGCTTGAGCCTGCGCGGGCGCGGCGCTTGCGCCGGGCTGCGCCATGTTCGCTCGCCAAGCTCGCTTCCTTCTATATCTTTCACGGCTATTTCAAGCGCGAAAAGCGCTTGAGCCTGCGCCGGCGCGGCGCTAAGCGCCGGGCTTCCTTCGCACGATGCCATGTGCGCCGGCCCACTATTGGCTGGCTCCCTTCTTGATATCATTGGATTCAAATGCCTCTTTTTTGCAAACAAAAATGCGGACACTCCCCTTACTCTCACCCAACCAAACTGAATATTACTATTAGCTTTACACATTATTGCTTGATGTTTACTTGATTCCTAGCAATAATTATCATTCAATGTTTTATTTTTAGCTGGTAAAAATATGAATTTTCTTAAATTTTTCTGGTTTTCAGGGCGGGCACCGAGGTGGCTCTATTGGCTATTTGTCCTTCCTCCCTGGTTTTTAATAGCCCTTGCCTTCAATAACTTTATGTTTCCAGAAAATCAGACTCTTCCTATTTTGACCAATTGGATTAGTGATCTCACTGCAAAAATGACAGACCCTTCAGTGCAATCCTCTGATAAAACATTTTCTGATCATGCTTCAAACCTTGCTTTCCTATTGTTCGCATACATATACAATGTGGTGATAGTAAAACGCCTTCATGATCGGGATAAATCAGGCTTTTGGTTGATCGGTATTTACTTACCTTACATTTTGTTTTTCGTTTATTTTATTTTTAGAGATCACTTACCTGAGATCAAAAATTCAGATTTCTTAGTAATTTCATTCATCATTTCAAAGATATTGTCTTGGATTGTTAGCTGCTGGATGCTTATTGAACTTGGTTTTTTTGCTGGCACCAAAGGACCTAATAAATACGGACCGGATCCTAAAGAAAAATCTGTGTAATTTTTTTTCATTTAGAAATTACATAAACTTCCCCCACCTGCAACTTCCCGTCCAATTCCTTGGCACCCGTGATAATCAGAGATCCTTTTGATGTAAGAACCATGTTGGTCACAAATTGAGGGCGGGTTTTTATGGTTTTTAGGGGCTTGCCCTGTTTGTTATAAACTAAGATCTCACCTGCCCCATAGTGGGCCACATAAATTGTGCCGTCTTTTGAAATCTCAATGCCATCGGGGCCGGTGATGTCTTTGGTTTGTTTGTCATTGGTCTTGGCGTTTGGGGTTTTTGCAAACAAGCTTGGCTTGCCAAGTTTGCCCGGCGCAATGATTGGATATTTTATCACGCGGCCAGCCAGATGCTCGGCCACATAAAGCTGTCCCTTATAAATCGCGACGCCATTGGGATAGGTTAAGCCATCATCCAGCTCATCTACCTGGCCGTTTGGATTTAGATAAAATAGGCGGCCCATGGGTTGGTATTTTTTTGAGAAATGCCCCGGCGCCGTTATGTATACACCGCCCTTTTCATCTTTGATGCAATCATTGGGGTGAAAGATTGGGATGTTGGCGCCCTTCCCCTTACTCCTTGTGGCCCACTTAATGGTCGATATGAGTTTGCCTGCTTTGCTGACGATTTTTAGGGCATCGGAGAGATGACAAAGGATCACAATTTTATCTGTACCGAACGAAGCCAGAGCGGTTGGCCCGCAATTTTTTTCAAAAAAAAAGGAGCTTGGCTCCTGATTGTGTGTGCCCTGCTTCACCCTCATCACACGGTCTCTTGTCATCTCAGTATAATAAAGCGTGTCCTTGATAAAAACGGGGCCTTCAGGATAGGCGGCATTGGCCGCGATCACATCCCTTGATTTTGCCTCTAGTGAAGTTGGCATGACCAAGAGGCATGCGCAGAGCATAATCAGAATGAGCGGGCTGGCACGTCTTATTCTTTGGGCTGTAAAACTCAAGACCACTGCCAGCATAAGAACCAACGCTAGAGATTGGGTGAGGCTGCGGGTGCCAAAATGGGGGATGAGATAAAAGGAGGTAAGGAGCGTGCCAAAGATATTGCCGAATGTGGAAGTCGCAAAGATAGTGCCTGAGATGCGGCCCGTTTCATTCAGGTCACTGAGCGTGCGCCCGATGGCGATGGGCGTGAAGGTCGACAGGCAGGCAACGGGGGGGCCGGTGATGATGAAAGCACCGACCAGCGCACCCAGTTTCACATCTTCAATGGCGCCCACGACCCACTCCAATAGGGGGTCAACAAAATATGGCAAACAAAGGAGATAGAGCGCGGCCACTATGATCAGGCCTTCAAGAATATAGGGGGTTTTGATTTTATCCACACTATAGCCACCGGTGAAATAGCCCACCATCATGGCCAATAACACAACCGATATTAACGCCGCCCAAGTGAAAATAGTCCCGCCAAAATAAGGGTTTAGATAGCGACTGGCGAGCATTTCTAAGGACATAACGACGGAGCCGACAGTGAAAGCGGCGAGTAATATCAGTCTCAACTTTGTCTGTTTGCTTTGCTTCATGTGAGCGCTTTGATCCCATAGTTATAACGTTTGTTCATTTTTCTTTTCTTTTGCGGTTGTGGGTTTT
>JAJFHF010000032.1 GCA_021775775.1 Hyphomicrobiaceae bacterium | reverse complement strand
GGTCAGCACCGCTGTGCTAAGTTTCATTTTCTTATTTTTATTTTGCTTTGCCTTGTTGACGTTTTTACTCAGCCTTTATGACCTTGATTTTATGACAGCCCTTTCAGCGGCTGCCTCTTGCTTGACCAATGTGGGGCCAGGGTTGGGCGATATCGTTGGCCCTGCAGGGAATTTTCAACCTCTGCCTGATGGGGTCAAGTGGCTGCTCTCGCTGGCTATGTTGTTAGGGCGATTAGAGCTGTTTACGGTGTTGGTGTTATTTATGCCGACTTTTTGGCGCACTTAGAGGGGTTTCTCTCTCTCACGGCAATTTCGAGCGCGAAAAGGGCAAGGGCCTTCCGAGGGCGCGGCAAGTTTCTTTGCGATCAGCTTATTCGTGCTTGCAAAAAAGAGCTCTTCTTTCTTCGTTTAGAGCGTTCAAATGAATTAGTCTAGAGACGGAATGCTCTAAGTCTCAAGGGTCAATGACGTATCTTTTGTAGGGCGAACTTTTGATGGTGTACCAAAAGCCCAATAACGATCCCATACACGTTTTATGTCACCGCCTACACCAACAATGGCAGGGACCAAGACAAGTACCAAAATGGTTGCGCCAGCTAAACCAAAAACCATGGTGATTGCCATTGGGATCAAAAATTGGGCTTGCCGGCTGGTTTCAAATAACAAAGGCAACAAACCACCAATGGTTGTCAAAGAGGTGAGTAGCACCGCGCGAAAACGATCTTGACTAGCACCAACCGCAGCTAGCACCAGGCTTTGGCCTGCATCTAACCTATCTTTCACGGCCGAAACCAAAATGATTGAATCATTGACCAAAATTCCAGATAAACCCAACAAGCCAATGATCGATAGGATAGATAAATTTAGCCCCATAAGCATGTGCCCCAAAACCGCGCCCACGGCTCCAAAGGGGATGATAATCATCACCGCCAATGGTTTTGAATAGCTGCCAAATACCCAGGCAAGAATGATATAGATTATAAGTAATGCCAGAATAGCACCGAGGCGTAGATCTGAAAAGCTTTCTGCTCTGTCTTGAGCGCGCCCTTCAAAATTATAATGCAGGCCATATTTGTCACTCAGCTTTGGCAGACTTTCTATCTTTAATTGTTCAATCACCGTTATGATGTCGTTTTGTTTTGGATCGACATCGCCTGTTACCGAGACGGTGCGATGGCCATTGCGCCGCTGGATCACTGAAAAGCCTGGTTTTTCACGTAAGGTTACCACTTCTGTTAATGGCACACGCTCACCGGTCGGTGTTAGCAAATAGATAGAACGTAAAGCTTCAATACCGTCTAGTTGATGTATCCGTTTCACCCTAACGGTTATCTCTTCTTCGCCTCTGGCAAACCTGGTGGCAATGGCCCCTTCAAAACTATTGCGAACTTGTGTGCCAACAGATTGTGCTGTGAGACCTAGTGCGGAGCCGCGCGGTGTGACCTCGATGATCCATTCTGGTTTGCCAAAGGGTAGATCATCGGAGATATTCGTGACCCCTTTGATGCTCCCTAATATGAGCTTTACTTGTTCGGCAGCCGCTTTTAATTTTTCAATATCAGCCCCTTTTAAGCGTATATCTATATCGGAACCAGGGGGGCCGATACGGCGACCGCCGATGGCAATGCGTTCAATAGCAGGGTCGGGCGGGAGTGCTTTGCGCCAGGCTTGCACAATGGTTTTTGTGCGCACTGTACGTGCCTCGCTGGGGGTTAGTTGAACGCTGATTTCAGCCAGATTGTCGCCGTTTGCACGGCCTGCTTTGCCTTGCAGTGCAAACACAGCCGTGACCAATTTTTCGTTTGAATCGCGCGTTAGTTCGACTTCTACTTGTCTTAAATTTTTTTCCAGAAGCGTGATGATTTGTATTTGTTTTTGATTGGGCGTTCCTGGCACGAAATTAAGCTTTGCCGTTACTTTTTCAGGCTCTGGTGAGGGGAAAAACCTAAACCCGACTAAGCCTCCTGCCAACAAGCCAAGTGTTAGAATAAGCACCGCAATTACAGTCGCGATAAAGGTATAACGCCAGTTATAACATAGTTGTACAAAGCGGCGATACGGGCCATCGCGAAATCGATTTAAGCCATTATCAAAACGCTCCCTTAAACCGTTACTTCCTTCTAACGAGGCATTCCGACTGGCAAAACTTAAATGACCTGGCAAAATTAAAAAACACTCAATGATACTGGCAATGAGCACCGCGATGACCACCAGGGGTACTGCTGACATGAAATCGCCTATTCGCCCTTGAATGAGAAAGATGGGGAAGAAAGACGCCATGGTGGTTAGAGTGGCGGCGCTGACAGGCTTTAGCATGGTGAGCGCGCCTTGTTCAGCGGCCATCATTGGCGCTATGTTCAAACTTTGCCTGGTGGCGACATCTTCAGCCACAACTATGGCATCATCAACGATAATGCCGACCATCATAATGAGGGCAAACATAGAGATCATATTGATGCTTTGACCCATCACATACATAATCAAGATGGTCGCCATTAGCGCTACAGGAATGCCAGCTGCGACCCAAAATGCAATGCGCCAATTGAGGAAAAGAAACAAAACCAACAATACCAAGATGAGCCCTTGATAGCCATTTTTTAACAAGATGTTTAAACGCTGTTTTACATGTTCCCCGCGCACATCATAAACTTGCACCTTTAAGCTTTTGGGCAAGGTTGGCTTTACTAGTTCAAGATAATCATAAAAACTTTGCATGGTTTTTAAGGTATTGGCTGACAAAGCGCGTTTGATTTCCAATTCAACCGCGCGATTGCCATTGCTAATGCCCGTCTTGCCATCTCTGTCGTAACGCGTGTTAATCGTTGCGATGTCTTTGAGCAAGACCTTTTCACCATTTTCTCGCGCGACTATTTCAATATTAGCAAGTTCTTCTGGTCGGCGACGATCGGCTAGGGCGCGCAATTGTATTTCAAGTGAGCCCTCAATCGTGCCTGAGGGCAGGTCTCGGGTTTCTGCCTGAATGCGCTCAGCAACAGTGTTCAAACTCAGATTAAGCCGGCGCAAATCCTCTTCGTTTATCTCCACCCAAATTTCTTCTTCGCGCACACCGCTTATGACCACGCGGTCAATTCCATTATCGAGAAAGCCATCTCTTAATTGTTTGGCATAGGCCGTGATCGCGCTTTCAGAGAAAGGGCCTGACAGGGCGACTTTGGCAACTTTTTCAAAAAAGGTTACACGTTTGATTGTTGGTTCTTCTGCATCTTCTGGCAATGTGGTAACGCTGGCGACTGCTTGTTCAGCATCTGATTGGGCTTTTTGCATATCTGCGCCAGCAAAAAATTCAAGTGAGATGGTGCCCACACCCTCCCTTGCATAGGAATTGACCTCTTCGACATCATCGAGAAATCTTAATTCAGGCTCCAAGCTGTCTAGAATGTTTTTTTCAATGTCTTCGGCGCTTGCCCCTGGCCACTGCACAGAGACGTTGATGATGGATATTTCAGTGGAGGGGAAAAACTGAACATTGATTTTATATATGGTGAACAGGCCCAAAAGAATGGAGATGGCCATGAGCAGGTTGGCTGCTGTTGGATGACGAACAAAGGCACCAATTAAAGACCCGTTTGTAAATTTTTTATTTGTGGTGTCTTCGCCCATTTTTTAAAGCCCTTTATTGTTGTGGGCTGTTGTATCTCGTTTTTCAATGGTTTTCTCTTTTTGAGATGGCTGCACTGGCGATCTGGGCTTCACTTTGACACCTTGGCCAGCCAGAGACAGGCGTGAGCTTAAAATTTTCGTATTGGGGGGGAGATTTATTGAAATCAAACTGTCACTCCCAGCTGTGCCAGTTATTTTGACTTTGATCGGCTTTAGCTTGCCCTCCTCAATGATGTAAATGGTATCACCTTCATAAAGGGCTGTTTGGGGCACCTGGATTACATTTTTATATTCCCGGTCATTCATCTTAATTTCAACAAAGGCGCCGGTGCGTAAAGGTAATGGGTTTTTTGGTGTATCTATGGAGGCATAGATCTCAAGGCCACCAGCTTGTGAAGCAATTTCAGCCCCGATACGTTTGATGGTGGCTGTATATTGTATCGGCTTATCACCGACCTTCCAACTTACTGTAATTTTACGGCCCACCAATGTGCTCTCTTGGCTAAGGATACGACCATATTGAGCATCAGTTAAAACAAAACGAACATCGATTTGATTGATATCTATTAAATTTGCAACTTTATCATTGGCGCTGACGGTGCGACCAACTTGGGCGCTGACAGAATTAACATAGGCGTCAAAGGGGGCGATTAACTTGGTCTCAACCAAGCGGCGATTGGCTTGATCGACTTTCCATTTCAAACGATCGATCACCGCGATTTGGCCCTTTAGACGCGCACGTTGGAAATCAAGATTGACCTTGTGCGTCGACACAGATTGAGCTCTTTGGGATAGAATAACTTTTCGATCATCAGCGAGTTTTTTGCTTACAGTCCCGCGCTTGGATAAACCCAATGCGCGTTCATAATCTTTTTGTGCTAATGCGAGTTGAGCTTGAGCAAATTTTAAGTTTTCTTGCTCCAAAAGGACATTGGCCGACATTTCTTGGGCGCGTGCATTGGCCTCTTCATGAAAAGATTTTGCTTCTCTGATGGCACCAATATAATCAAAATCATCAATGACAACCAGCATCTCGCCGGCTTTAACGATGGCGCCTTCTTTTAAACCAGGCCCGGTTTTGATGATTTTTCCGGCTACGAGGGCACGTAGCTCAACTTGCCTTCGCGAAACTGTCTTGCCATAAAGATGAAGAGTTGGAATGACCCTTTTGGCCGTTGCTTTGATAACATCGACCGACCAAACTTTTTCTATAATTTTTGGTTTTTTGGGAACGGGTTTGGCGGTTTTTAATTGACTATATCCAACGCTGGCAGCAGCCAGAATGGCAACGGGGAAAGCTACCTTTAGAAAGAGTAGCAAGAGGTGCGCCCCTGTTTGCTTTTGTGACGCTTGGTCTTGTGCCCCTGGTTGACTTATTGAGTGGGCTTTTCTGGTTGGCATTTGACTATCCATATCTGGGCCGTACTTGATCGCACCTTAGCGCTCATTAAAAAACTAGAGATCCTAGGCTTTACCTTTTTCTCTTTGGCTATAGCTTTCAGTGTATAAAACACACACTATAATAGTGTGCCCTAAATGTTATACGAAAATCATACTAAAACTCCGTCGTTCATTGGCAATTTTCTTTTTTTTATGGCATTTCTGAGAAGATATTAAGTTTAAGGTTAATTGTGGGTCAATTTTGTTTTGAAAAAGGCATTTTTATTATGAAACAGCAACTTCAGAGACAAACAATCAGTTTGGATCAAATTGAGCCCATTTTGGAAACACTAATTAGCTTTGACACCACATCTCATAAAAGTAATTTAGAGATTATTGCTTATATCAAATCTTACTTAGAAAAATGGGATGTTCCCTGCCACCTTATTCCTAATGAAACCGGCGATAAAAGCTCATTGTTTGCCAGCATTGGTCCTCATTTGCCTGGCGGTGTTGGGCTTTCTGGTCATACTGATGTTGTGCCTGTTGTTGGACAAGACTGGCATACAGATCCATTTCAACTAACCCGGAAGGGCAGCGCGCTTTATGGGCGGGGCACAACGGATATGAAGGGGTTTTTGGCCGTCATGCTGGCGTGCGTTCCCTTGTTTAAAAGCTGCGCCTTGCAACGACCGGTGCATTTGATTTTCTCATATGATGAGGAAATTGGCTGCACTGGTGTGCGCCCCCTGATTGCCCAATTGGGGCAAGGTTTGCCTCGCCCTGCTTTTGTCATGGTGGGCGAGCCTTCCAATAACCAAGTTGTTGAGGCTCATAAAAGTATTTTAAGTTTTGTTACCCATGTCCACGGCTTTGAAGCCCATTCAAGTTTGCGTCACCGCGCGGTAAGCGCCATTGACGTTGCGGCGAAATTAATTACGTATTTAAGCGGTCAGCAAGATGAGCTGGCGCGCGGCCAAAATGATCCGCGCTTTGATCCCCCTTACTCAAGTGTGCATGTGGGCCATGTGGAGGGAGGAACAGCGCGCAACATTGTCGCTAAAACATGCTCTTTTGCTTGGGAGGTGCGAGCGCTTCCTAGTTTTGATGGGGGGGCAATCGCCGCGAATATGATGGCATATGCAACATCTGATTTGCTTCCGGGCATGCTCGCAATATCTGATCAATGCCGCGTTGAGACAGAAAAACTGGGGGCGGTACCAGGGCTTATGGCATCGGCTGGCGCGATCGAACTTGGGTTAAAGCTTGCCCAGCAAAATTCTAGTTTTGCTGTTTCTTATGGAACGGAAGCTGGCTTGTTTGAAGGCGGTGGTGCGCCCAGTGTTATTTGCGGCCCTGGTAATATTAATGAGGCGCATAAGCCAAATGAATTTATTGAAGAAGAAGAGCTATTGAAATGCGCGGAGATTATGGTTAGAACGGCTCACTATTTAGAAGACCTAGACTAGATAACTGCATGCTCTTTTCTTCAAAGGAGGCATCTTTGCAAGCGAAATTTGGCTCTTCTATTGGTTCCTTTTGCAAAAACAGATTGTCTTTACCTCAAAAGGCTGGCAACTTGTAGCGGCCCCCTCTTGAACACTTTCCATCGTTGAAATGGTTCTTCTGAATCGTGCTAGAATGCACTGCATTAAACACTTGAAAGATCTTCTTTCGTTGATCGGGGGCCAGCACCTAAGGTATCAGATCTTGAAAAATATGAACCGGCTTTTAAACAAGACAAATTTAACGTGGATTTTTGATCTTGATAATACACTTTATCCCGATGAGTGTAATTTGTTTGCTCAAATTGATGAACGGATGGGACGTTTTGTTGCCCAACTTTTAGATGTAGACCCAATCAAAGCGCGGCGCATTCAAAAGGATTATTATCATCGCTACGGCACAACCTTAAATGGTCTCATGGCCGAGCATGTGCTTGACCCGCATTATTATTTAGAATTTGTCCATGATATTGACCATTCCATCTTACCAAAGTTGCCAGAATTGCGCGAAGCCATTCACCAACTGGAAGGGGCAAAATATATTTTTACAAATGGATCTCGAAAGCATGCCGAGCTTGTTGCTGAAAAGCTCGGCATTTTGGATGAGTTTAATGATGTTTTTGACATTGTAGATGCCCAATTTATTCCCAAACCAAAAGCGACCGCTTATGATATTTTTGTGCGCCGCCATGGTGTTAATCCGCCCGACGCAATTATGTTTGAAGATTTGCATATTAACTTACAAGTGCCCTATATGCTTGGGATGAGCACTGTTCTGGTTAAAACAAGCTCTATGGACCATCCTGGAAAAAGAGACCAACAAGCGTGGACGAAAAAACCTGATCATGTTCACTTTGAAACGAAGAACCTGACAGAGTTTTTAACCTCGTTTATCTCACAAAAATCATCTTTTATAAATGTGCAAAACTCCTAGCAAGTATGCGCATTTCTGCTTTGTGAGATTCCGAACCGGATAATTCTTAAAAAAGAAACGTTACGATTTTATGATGTGAAAGACCGTTTGCATCATGATGCAAAGATCACCGGTTAAACTGCGATATTTGGCATAATAAGCATCCACTCTGGCCAAGCGTTGGACATTTGACATGTCAATTCCATTGACTTGGGCAAGCCCGGTAATGCCAGGCCTTACTGCCAACGCACCTCTCTTTTGGCGTGCCTCAATTAATTCTTCTTGGCTTGGCAGGCAAGGGCGCGGACCAACGAGTGCCATATCCTGACATAACACATTTAGCAGTTGGGGCACTTCATCTAGCTTTGTGCGCCGCAACACGTTTCCTACTTTTGTGATATTGGATTTATTGATTTCATGGGTTGGCTTATTGGCCGTGCCAATAAACATGGAACGAAACTTAAGACAGGTAAAAGGTTTTTGATTTTTACCAATACGAGTTTGTTTAAAAAGCACTGGCCCTGACGATTCGAGTTTGATCAAAACGGCAATAATTAGCATCAAAGGACTTAAAACAACTAATCCTATTAGAGCTGTGATCAGATCTATTATGCGCATATGGGACGACTCTGTTTGTCTGGTGGTTTTTTTATTTTTTAAGACTTATTTTCAATCAAGAAAACTACCGAACAAATATCATACCCCTCTAACAAAAGGCAGACATAATATTTTATAATTTAAATAAATTTAACTACCACAATTCCAAGAATAACTCTTAGTGGCCCAATGATCAATTTTATCATTAAAAAACAATGATTTATTTCTCTGCACTCGGACAATACACTCACCAAATATTAACCAATAATTATAACCTGATATATAGGCTCACATCCGAATACTAATATTTATAAATGTATGTGGATGGCCAAAATGCTACAAAATAATATTTTTAAAAAATTTGATAATATGAGAATTGCTAGCAAAATTTCTATAGGTTTTGGGTTGGTATTGGCGTTATTGGTTATAATATCATCGCTTTCAGTTTATCAGCTTGTTTTTGCCAAAGACAGTTTTCTTCGATATAGGGAAATTGCCTTGCAAACCAATCAAGCTGGACGCGTTCAAGCTAATTTGCTTGAAAGCAGACTTGCAGTAAAAAATTATATTTTACATCAGTCTGAGAAAAATTTGTCGGCAGTTCAAACTCGTAGTAAAAAGACGATTGCTCTAAATCAAGATTTTCTAGCCCTTGTGAATAGCGATGATAAAAAGAAAAATCTTTCGAACGTTGCTAAAAACCTTGGGCAATATTCAGAAACATTTGAAGAAGTGACCAAGCTTCAATCTAGTCGACACAAAATTGTTAAAAATGTTCTTGATAAGACTGGCCCGCAGATGGAACGATTGCTTACAGACGTTATTAATAAATCTGAAGCGAATGGTGATACATCATCTATTGTTCAAGGTGCTAAGGCCCAAAGGCATTTGTTATTAATGCGCCTGTATGTAACCAAATTTTTAGTTACAAATGACTTTCCTACTTTTGAGAGATCTCAAAAAGAAAGTGCTCTCTTTCAAAAAAGCATTCAATCGCTAAAATTTATGCTTCAAGAGCAGACTTTAAAAACTCAGGTTGATAAAATTACCAAACAAGCCGCTGGTTATCAAGATGCCACGAGCCAAGTTCACAATATTATCATTCAGCGAAACAAGTTGATTACGGGCACCTTAGATAAAATAGGGCCAACTGTTGCTTCTACATTAGAATCTATGAAACTTGAGGTTAAAAAAGAACAAGATATTTTAGGACCAAAAACAACTCAGTCTATGGCATCTGGAGTGCAAGTTACCATTGGTCTGGCAATCATTTCTATTTTAATGGGCGCATTATCAGCTTGGTTCATTGGCGGACGCATCTCCAATCCTATCAATATGATCACGGCGGCAATGACCAAACTTTCTTCTGGTGATAAATCTACCGACATTCCTTTCTCTCAAAACAAAGACGAGATCGGTCAGATGGCAAATGCTGTGATTGTCTTTAAAGAGAATATGATTAAAGCTGACGAATTATCTGATCGCGAATTTATAGAATCGGAAAAACGCCAAGAAAGATCCCAGAAGCTTGACCAATTAACCGGTGATTTTGATGAGCGGGTCTCAAGTCTGTTACAAGATGTTATCGAGTATGTTTCCAATATGGATAGCACAGCGCAGACGATGATGGGGATTGCTGAAGATACATCTACGCGAGCAAGCTCAGCTTCTGATTCTTCTGATGAAGCTTCATCAAATGTACAAGCTGTGGCAAGTGCTACTGAAGAACTCTCTTCTTCTGTTAGTGAAATTAGTCAACAGGTTAGCGATTCTTCTGAGGTTGCCTCACGTGCCGTTGAGCAAGCAAATAATACTGATATGCAAATCCAGAAATTGGCACAAGCGGCTTCAAAAATTGGTGATGTTATTGGATTAATTTCTGAGATTGCTGAGCAAACAAACTTACTTGCCTTGAATGCAACCATTGAGGCGGCGCGCGCTGGAGAAGCGGGCAAAGGGTTTGCTGTTGTGGCCGCAGAGGTTAAAGATTTGGCCAACCAAACCTCTAAAGCTACAGAAGATATAAGCACTCAAATTGTTCATATTCAAAATGAGACTGATGGTGCTGTTGTTTCAATTAATGAAATTGGTAGGATTATTGAAGAGATTAGTACTATTTCTTCAAATATCACCACCTCTGTTGAACAACAATCTGAAGCGACAAATGAGATTTCTTCGACATTACAAACGGTCGCAAATGGAACTCAAAACGTTGCTGAAAATATTAATATTGTTTCTAAATCAGCTGTCGATACTGGAAACTCTGCCAACGAAGTTCAAGACGTAGCAAAGAATGTCTCGAGCAAAACAGATGATCTAAAGATCGTTATTGATGGCTTCCTAAAAGATGTGAAAGCTGCGTAATTTACGTATATTTTGATCTTGCCAACATATAAACGGATGATCATAAAATTAAAAGAGACCTGCCATCTTAAATGAGTTGGCAGATCTTAATTTTTTTAGCTTTTTATAGTGACCGATTTTTTGTCGATTTGGCCTCTTGTTAAATCTTTCAAGCTTATTTCTTTAGAACGTTTTCAAATACTCAATAAGAGCTTTTGCGCCTGCAATATCATCTGACCAGTTTAACTTATACAGTTTATCTCCCTCAACGATATCTTGATCATGTCCTTTATTGCTTAAGGTTGGGGTAAGGGTGGTATCATAAAAATACCCCTTTGACTGGTTCTCTGTTTCATTCATTGGCAGCTTCCATGCAAACCCTAACTTCTCTTGATCATACTCAAGTCGGCTTTTAAAAAATTGCAAAGGCCTTTGATTTGGAACCAACAGATGAAACATGGTTGGAACGGACCCACTATGTAAATAAGGAGCTTGCGCCCAGATGCCGCCTAAGGGGGTTGCATTATAGCCTTGGTGTTCACTAGCGAGGGGCATAATTAAATCTTCTTTATCAGCTAAAGATACCCCCTCAAATTCAGCACAGGGCTTTACATCACCTCCATATAGTTTCACGACAGTCTGGTCGTTGCATACGCTTTTTAATTGTTTTTTTCCTACATCTCGAATGGTGTCACTGACGACTTTAGCTCGATCCATATTTACGCCTATATTGCTATAAACCTTACCATTATGGGCTCGATGACACGCAACACAGTTTTCTTGGAATAAGGCTTCACCTTTTTTGGCGAGCGTCAGGTCCACCTCAAATGGATAAATAGGGGCAGGTAATTTTGCTAGTAGCTTGACGGAGGATGCGGCCACTTTAATGTCTGTGTTTTTTAACCCTAGAGATAGCTGGGCGGCTATGTTGCGATAAATTGGAATTGGAATGTTGCCGTTCCACTGACCTCCACCATTGTGGAATTTGGTTTTCGTTTCATCCCATTTCACTTTTCTTTTGTCTTGTTCCCAGACGGGCATGAAGTCAGTGATGCCTGGGTGGTCTGGCAAAATAGCTTTGGCTAACCACTTAGTGAAGAAGCCCTCTACGCGTACATAGGCGGCACTGGTGCTGACACCCGTCGCGTCGACCATCCCGGGGAAACCAGCTAAGAACTGTTTGGGGATGGTTTTATAATTTCGTTTTTGAAGCACGCTTAAAGCTTCATAGTCTTTTTCTATTTTGGTTATAAAATTAGCAACCAACTGGCGTGCATTTTCTTGGAATATTTTTATTTGGTGTTTTTCATAGGCGGCATTTAGATCAACTTTGTCATCTTTATAGGCTTGATAAAAAAACTGTTCATCAGCGTTGTGCGCTTTTTGCAAAGCGTCTTTAAAGGCCGTTACCACTCGTGTTATTTTTTGCTCGGTTTTTTTCTCGCCCGCGTATATTTTTTGTAACGTCTGGTAAGCTTTCACTCTAAATAGAGCAACATTGAATTCAGAATTTATGCCTCCATCAAGATAGCTGAAATTTCCTTTTTCATCGCGGACACGGCCCATATGACAGGCAGCACAAGTGAATGACGCATAGTCGATTTTTTTCTCTAATAAATCGGCGCGATTGAAGGCGCTGATGCCCACACCTCTGGCAATTGGGTAACCGGGCTCCCTTGTGTCTCTAAAAAGCCCGACCACGTCTAGGAAATTAGATTTCCCCCCCCACAATTCGGGGGCGACTTCCCTTAATAATTTTAGAATAATGTAAGGGGTGCCGTCATCTTCGCTAAACGCGTATTTATTAAACCAATCATACTCTTCTTTTTGGGACTTTATATAGTTATCAATCAATTGACGCCGTTTAGATTGCGCGTCTTGCCAATTTTTTGGAACGGGCTGGGCTTTATAATTTGCATCACTCTTCTTTGGATCATTGGAGTTTGCATCGTTAACACCATAGTTTGTAAGAACAAAAATGGTGAATAGACTAAGTGTGATGTTTCTTATCCTAGACATTAGACAGTCCTTTTGCACTGGTTTATAACTTTGAAAAGTAGGCTGTTTTATAAAACTAGGCCATGTGAAGCTATATAATCTATGGTTATGGGTGTCTGTAAAACCTGGAATAAACACCCAAAATTCACTATTCTTCCTAGGTATTTTTGAATTAAACTCACGTCTAAGTTAATTGACTGACAAGAATAAATATGTGACTCTTTGGGAACTATTCGAGGTTAAGCTATCATGATAAAACCCGCGCACAAATTCATTGTGCCGAGTATAGAAACTGACCGAATGTCGTCAATAGATATTTCAAAAGACATAGATATTTCAAAAAACATAGATTTCAAAAGACAAAAATATAAATTTTGTGGAGTGTAAGAATGAGTTTGAGGAAACTTTTGGCTATTGTTACGCTTCTTATTGTGACCGGCTGCTTGGCTATTTATTTATTCATTGGCCAATCAATGGTCTGGGAAATGTCACCAGATGACCCAAAACCTATTGCTGAATTAGATCAAGGCTGGACAACTGATACAAGAGCGTTGTGGTATGGCGCCTCTCAAGGATCACGTTTGATCCCCTTGGACTGGCTAGAAGCACTAGAGGCGCCGGGTTCAAATGTTTTGTTTATGGATCCTAAACATATAGAGACATTTAGGTTCATACCAAGGCGCATAAAAGTGCCAAACCGCAAGGACTATGCCCAACTTGCAGTCGGGTTTGTGATTGATCGTGGCTCTGATGAACATTTGGTTCGAACGCGCTTACGTTGGAAGAAAAATCAATCTGATAAAGAACATTGGGTGGGGCTGAATTGTTCTGCTTGCCATACATCACAGATTAAATACAAAGGACATGACATCAGAGTTGAGGGCGGCGCTTCAATGATGGGTTTCCAAGATTTTATAGACACCTTTAATGTTGCCCTTAAGCAAACTTATGAGACTGCTGACAAATGGGAGCGGTTTGTATCGCGGGTATATACTCAACAAGTCGTTGCCGCAGAAGACAAGGCTCTTTTACGTACAGAATTTAAGAAATTACTTGATTGGCAAATTCTTGAGGCCAACAGCAATCACACAGAAATGAAATATGGCTATGGTCGCATAGATGCGTTTGGTCGCATTTATAATAAAGTTGCTCTGCTCGTGAACGACAAAAACCAAGTGTTTAATGATCCTGATGCGCCTGTCAGCATTCCCTTTGTTTGGAGTGCGCCGCAGTATGATAAAGTGCAATATAACGGGATTGCCCCCAGTCTTTTTTTCTGGGGAGTTGATGTCGGTGCCCTGGCCAGAAACACCGGCGAGGTTATCGGTGTTTTTGGTGATGTTGTATTAAAGAAAAACCTTGGGATCGATGGATTTGAGTCCAGTGTAAATGTAAAAAACCTGTTTCATTTAGAAGAAATTTTAAGAGACTTGCGCTCTCCCAAATGGCCGGCATCAATATTTGGGCCACTTACAGACGAAGACATTGCACAAGAAACAAAATTGGCTGAAAGGGGCCGTGAGCTCTATAATGATAATTGTGTGGTTTGCCATGACACTGTTGATAGGCTTGATACTGATCAAAAACTGCATGTACAAGATAATCTGTTTATTGGTGGCAGTGAGATCCCTAAGCAGAGATCAGAAAAACTACCTGAAACCCTAAGATCAGAAAAAATTGAAGGACCAGGCACTGATCCTTGGATGGCTTGCAACTCATATGTTGCTAGATCGAATACCGGGTTATGGAGCAGTGAGACCCCGATGTCAGTGGATTTTGATAGCATTGGCAGATCTGCAGCTTTGAGCCTTGGTAAATCAGCCTATTCAAGTGATCTGTTGACGATCACTGTTGCTGGCGTGCTCTCAGCGAATAAAAAGAACGTAGCAAATATTATAGGCAGTAATTTTTTAAATGTGCGGCGTGTTCCTGAAGGTTTGTTGCCCACAGTTTCTGATCAACCTATCATTGATGATATGGATTTATGGACCAATGAAGCGCGACCTTTGAATATGAAGGAGCGTTTGAAGCAATGCGGTGAGGCGGCTAAGGGATGTTCGCTTATGGATGGGGAGAATAATATTTTGGGCTATACCAGCCGCCCCTTAAATGGAATATGGGCCACCGCTCCATTTTTACATAATGGCTCTGTACCAACATTATATGATTTGCTTTTGCCGCCCGATGAGCGTCCACAATCATTTTTCACGGGCTCTTTAGAATTTGATCCTGTTAAAGTTGGCTATATCACGCATGAGACTGCTGAGAATAAATTTAAATTTGAGGCTAGGTATAAACATGGCAAGGTTTTAGAGCATGTTGATGGGAACACAAATGCCGGACATGACTATGATAACGCAAGTTTATCACATGATGATCGCATGGCACTTATTGCTTACCTAAAGACGCTTTGATACGACTTTGGATACCCTCGCGCACCAATTAAATTGGAATATGTAAAGCCATGTACATTGTTAAAAAAATATTCAAATACTTGTTTTTCTTTCTTGTGGCAGCAACTGTGGGGTTATGGGCCCTGCAAAAATTAAACCATAAATTGCCAGAGGAAGTGAGAGGGGCAAGTGACCCTCAACAAGCCGCGATTGATGCCGTGGTGAAGCTGACCGTTAAAGATTTAGCTGATCTGAACAAAGGAAACTCTGGGTTGGTTATGAGGGATGCTCATGCAAAAGCGCATGGCTGCCTTAAAGCGACGCTTCAGGTTGATCCAAACATTCCCCCTAAACTTAAAGTTGGGCTGTTTTCTCAACCAGGGAAAAAATACAAAGCTTGGCTGCGTTTTTCTAATGGGGCTTTTTTCCATCGCGATGATGCAAAGTATGATGGGCGCGGGTTGGCTTTAAAAATCTTAGACACTGATCCAAGCTCACCTTCATCGGATACAAAGGTTGATCAGTTTGATTTTTTGATGATCGCTCATACGACCTTTTTCTCACCTGATGCGATCGATTATCTTGACTTTGTAAAAGCTGGTGCCCTGATTGGAAAGCCAAATGGAATTGAGACTTTTTTTATGCCCAGCTATAACCCGTTTAGCTGGCGCATCAAACAGGCTTGGATTGGGTATGAGCTTTCAAAAAAGGTTATTGAGTCCCCTTTGAGGATGAGATATTTCACAATTGCTCCTTTTGCCTTTGGACCGGGCCGTTCAGTAAAATATTCAAGTCAGCCTTGCAAGGGCTCAGCCTTAAAACCAAAAATTATCGGCGATAAGAGCGACCCTAATTATCTAAAAGCCGTGTTGAAAAAAGAACTGCAAACATCATCGGCTTGTTTTGAACTTTCTGTGCAACTCAATAAGGGGGGGCATCCTATTGATGATGCGACTGTGGAATGGAGTGAGCAAGAAAGTCCTTTTCAACGGGTCGCCACCATAGATATTCCTAGCCAAGATTTTTCCGCGCCGCAACGCAAGCATTTTTGTGAACATTCGGATTTTAACCCGGGAAGAACAATGGATGGCTTTCAAGGTTTGGGGAGCATTAATAAAATGAGAGAAGCTGTTTATAGCGCGATCTCAGGTTTCAGACACGAAAAGAATGCGCAAGCACTAGCTGATCCAAACAAAGCGTGGGATCAAGAGTAATAATCAATTTAAAAAGGCACTCTCTTTTTATAGTTTAAGCACAACACTCAAGTTTCATTTCAAAGATAGGGCATTAAGAGGATAAGTTTTTTGACATTTTCTGTCGGGCATATCATAGACGTGAATGATCGGATGCAAACGGACTATCAGTACGAACTGGTTGCTCGCGTTGGAGAAGAGTTTTCGGAAAATTTTCGCCCTTTTTACTCACCCAAACAAATGTTGGAAATGGGAATTTTTGAAGGTAAGTACTGCAATGATTGTACGCAAGAATTTCCCGACGATTGGTTTCAAAATGCTAAAATCAGTGAGATCGCGGACCCTGGTTTAAACTATTTTGAGATTAAGAGCCGACAGCCTTTGCATGTCTGGCGACAAAAGGGCTGGATTTATGGTCCTGACCCAAGGGGCTGGTTTCAATGGTATTGCCGGTATTATCTTGGGAGGCGTCTGTTTCAAATTGATCAAATACAAATCAAACGGTGGAGAGCTTTTGCCCGGCA
>JAJFHF010000031.1 GCA_021775775.1 Hyphomicrobiaceae bacterium | reverse complement strand
GCTTGGCTTAAATACACGCCGGTGAAGAGAACAAACACCGCCATCCAACACAAAGCGGGGCG
This sequence comes from Hyphomicrobiaceae bacterium, assembly GCA_021775775.1. GTDB lineage: Bacteria > Pseudomonadota > Alphaproteobacteria > Rhizobiales > HXMU1428-3 > HXMU1428-3. Next base: position 3,118 of record JAJFHF010000031.1, on the reverse strand, counting down.
TAGGAGTGAGCGGCCAAACCCTGAGACAACTTCAGATGACACGCCGGCGAGATACTTCATGGCTCCAGTTGGAAGCGCTGACAATTTATCTTTCACATGGCGGCGGGCGCGCACTTGGCCGGCTATGAATTGTTTTTGTGCGCCCAGGTTGCCAGCTTGTTTGGCGATGCGCTCTAGGGCGCGGTAATAGGTCTCATCTGCTTGTTTGCGTCTTGAGTTGATAAATCTGTGCTTATAATAGATGGCTCGTTTGCGGGCCCAATCTGTGTGCACGGTGTCTATGTAAAATAATTTGCGCAGCCATTTGTTTTCTGCGCGCAGGGAATTTGCCACATGGCGTATGCGCGGGCTAAAGCGGGTGCGTTTTGGTGCTCCCAAAATTTCTATGTTTTTTAGCTGGGCAGGTTCGACAAATGAGGCTTGGCGGAAATTGGGCACCTCAGTTTCAAACGTTGCTTTTTCTAGAGCAAAGCCTTTTGCCGCGTGAATGGCTTTGAAGTTTGCGGTGTCTTTAAACCTGACATTGCTAAAAATCGTGTAGCCATTGAAATCGCATTGATTGTACAAAGTGGCTTTGTGAAACAAGCTATTTTCCAAACAAAACCGCTTTGCGAAGCTTGCCTCAGACAGGCAAGCCTCTCCTTGCACCTCAATCTTTTTGAAAAAGATCCGGTTTTTAACGCACGCCTCATGCATGAAAAGGTCCGCTTTGAAAATGAGATCTTCAAAGACAGCACGGCCCTTAAAATTTGCTTCATGGAACCTGGCATCTGCGCTCCACAAGCATTGTTTAAACTGGACCTTGTTTAAAAATTTGGCCTGGTTAAACCAAGAGCCCATTGAAAATTTGATCGATTGAAAACTGGTGTTCCCGGAAAACATGGCGCCGTTAAACCAGGCGTCGCCGGCAAAGTTGGCGCCGTCAAAACTGGCTTTTTTCTCAAATTTTGCGCCCTCAAACCAAGCATCACTTTTAAAATGGGCCTCGTTAAACAGCACAGAAGTTTTAAACTGGCAATTGTTAAACAGAACGTCACTTGGGAAAATAAATCCGCTAAAATCTATATGTTCGCCTTCAAGTACAATTTCTTCGTTGGACCGGATGGGCTGGACTTTTGCCGCGTTAGCTTGCGCGGCCAGATAGAGGGCAACTTTGCTGGTAAATGTTAAATTAGAAAAATCCACCCGCGCGCGCTCAAGCCAAGCCTTGGTCTCTGGTTGATTGCTGATTGTAAGAATGGCATTTGCCTGTGGGTCCCAAACTCGGTCAACATCCCATTTTCCAGCTAGTTCTAACGCTCTTTTTTTGGTTAAGAGTGCTTTTGCCCATTTGTTCCAAGATTTTTCGCCCGCTTTTAAACGCGCAATATAATCTTGTTGAGGCATAGCTTTGCTGGTAGCTGCTTTGTTATCTGGGGACTGAATTTTAATGTCTCTCATCTTATCAATCGTTTGCGCGCTCTATAGATAGGCTTTTTGGGCTATTGCATAGCTTGTTGAAGCGTGAGGCAAGTTTTATGCAGGGTCTAAGTTAATTTGAAAGGCAAAACCTTTGACCATTACTTGAGACAAACTGATTCTAGATAAAATTATCAACAAATTATTTGGAGTGAGGGGGATTAGGACGTGTAAATATAAATAAACTGACTCCTATTAGCACCACTAATTGTATGGCTAGGACATGCCAAGGCATTTCTAGCAAAATACTGATCACAAAAGCCGCCCCCATCGCGATTCCTGCCATAAGTTTTGCTTTGATGGATATGGCTCCATGGCGTTGCCAATTTTTTATCGGTGGGCTGAGCTGGGGATGGGACATCAACCAATTATGTAACCGCTCAGAGCTTTGTGAAAAACAAAATGCTGCGAGTAATAGAAAAGGTGTTGTTGGTAATAGTGGCAACGGAATGCCAAGAAGCCCTAAGAGCAATGCAATGCCACCTGCCAGGCCCCATAAAAGGCGCCGTATATGTTGCTTTGGCTTTGGTTTCACTTCAATTGCTGCTCCGGCCATGGTTTTGTCTCTCGTGTATAACAGGTGATCATTGTGATAAGTTGTTACACATTAGAACAAACAACCTTAAGTAAGCGTTTCTGTTTAAGATCCGTGTATTTTCTTTTTATCTGGAAAGTTCTCTCCTACCAGGAAAGTTCATGGCCCTCGGCATGCCAGAAAGTTCCTGTTTGCTCTATGGTTAAATTATCCATACGTTCAATTAGCCCTTTGGCCGACACATCTGGAGGTACGGGCCCCGCGAAATTTACCATTTCAGTCGCCACATAACCTGGATGCAATAAATAAACACCAATACCGCGCGGTGCCAGATCAATGGATAGGTTTTTACCAGCCATATTTACGCCGGCCTTAGAGATGCGGTAGCCATAATTGCCCCCGCCTTCATTGTGGGTCATTGAGCCCACTCGGCTTGATAGAATGCCCACCTTTGAGCCACGCACGAACAATTGAGAGAGCTTATGGGTCATGCGCAGGGGCCCTAGTGTGTTGACCTCAAACAAGGTGCGAATGCGGTCATAATCCATATCCAGCATGTCTTCTGAGGTTAACAGCCCAGCGTTATTCAATAAAACATCCACTGTGCGATCACCTAAGGCGCGCTTGAAGTGCAAAACCTTGGCGTCATCGGTCACATCAACATCTTCATGCACCTCAACGCCCAGCGCATTTAAGTCATCTGATGTCCTACGTACCGCCGCAATCACATCATCGCCGCGCCCCTTATAGTGCTTGGCCAACTCAAACCCAATGCCCCGATTTGCCCCTGTGATCACTATGGTTGCCATAAATTCTCTCTTTTGTCTCACGGGCGATGCGGCAAAGCCGCTGCCCTGCGACCGCGCGGCACTAAGTGCCGACGGCTGCGCCTACGTTTTTTGCCCTGTGTGGTACGGAGAGATCTCTTTATAGATCTGACCTAGTTGCGCCAGGAAAGTGGCGCGCGTTTTGTGACCAACAAGGTTTATAAAGTGGGGACCAATTTGCTTAGTTTCCAATCCCTATCAATAAAACTCATGCCAGCGATCACATCAGGGTTTTTAGCTGTAGGAGATTTTGACAAGCCGATTTCAAAACTCCATGGATTAATGAACTTGAAATGCT
>JAJFHF010000004.1 GCA_021775775.1 Hyphomicrobiaceae bacterium | reverse complement strand
AAAAAACCGTCAGCGTTACCACTTGGCATTATGCTCTCGTTAAGTAACCATTCAGACAAAGCAAAAAAGCATCCGTGGGCGAATCTCGCTGACGGATGGTGACCCCTTATCTCCCGATGCCCTTATGTATAAAGTAGGGCGGCATGTATAAGTAGGCGGCTCGTATTTGGCCTTGATCTGAATTTGAAGGGAAAATGCGGGAAAACAGGGGAGATGTCAAGTTATTCGCTTAGAAACCACAATGGTAGATCAAAATACCTTAATCTGGTTTGCCCCGATATGTAACATTATAACTTATATGCCTTCTATCACTTCTTTCAACATTAGTATGAGACTTTCAGACCTTTTAGGGCCTAGTGTTTTCGTATGGGATGATAAGAGCCCTTAAATCGGGTCCCTTGCGGGACGGGAGGAGAGTATAATATGTTTGGGTTTGGTAAGTCTAAGGTGAACATTCACCCAGCTGTTGATGGCGGCGTGAAAAAGGGCAAAGCAAATTTTGCCGGTGGTACATTGCGGTGCAAGTGCGCTGATAATGCAGTGACTGTGAAAATTAACGGCAACTGTGCCTACAACCATGTGTGTGGTTGCACCAAATGTTGGAAGCCTGAAGGGGCGACATTTAGCCAAGTGGCTGTGTGCGGACGCGATACTTTATCAATTGGTGATAATGCTGGGAAATTGCAGATTGTAGATGCATCAGCGCCTATCCAGCGCCATGCTTGCACCTCGTGCGGGACGCATATGTATGGACGGATTGAGAATACTGATCACCCGTTTCATGGGTTTGATTTTATTCATACGGAGCTATCAGATACAGCTGGGTTTGAAGAGCCGCAATTTGCAGCTTTTGTGTCTTCGATCATTGAAGCGGGCACGAAGCCTGATGAAATGGAAGGCATTCGCGCTCGTTTAAAAGATCTAGGACTGGAACCATATGATGTGTTGGCACCTGGCTTGATGGATGCAATTGCGACGCACGCCGCTAAGAAATCTGGTGTGTTAGCAGACTAAATAATTTCTTCATGCAACGCTATGTCTGGTTGGAAAATTTTAAGCCCCTCTCAATTTGAGAGGGGCTTTTTTTAATATATTAGTGCACAGATGAATGTTGTACGTGCTTTCCAGGCGGTTACTCCGGGGCGTACTTGCTTAGCCCAAACTTTTGATTTAGGTGGGCTTGAGTGTGCATTGCAACCGGCTGCTCTGCGCCAAGACCTTATGGCATGATGAGCTTGCGATGGTGTGCTAAACGTTTGAACCTTTTTGCATTTTATCGAGTTTGTAGATGTTTGTACTTTTGCAAAGGGGCTCTTGCATCTAAGGTTATTAGCAGCGTTTGCTGTTTGCCCAAATATTATCATTGATAGTAAAAGAGCAAATAGTGCATAGGTGTTTTTCATCTGATTTCTCCATTCTTTAATTCTATTAAGTTTGTCGAATGGGGAAATCATTTGGTTCAATCAGATGGTGACCGATTTGGTCATTAGTAATTTAAAATCGGTCTCAGCCATTTTTCAGCCGTTTCTAAGTTCCAGCCTTTGCGCTTGGCATAATCTTCCACTTGGTCTTTTTCAATTTTGCCAACACCGAAATAATAACTGTCTGGGTGGGAGAAATAGATGCCAGAGACAGCCGCCCCTGGCCACATGGCGTAGCTTTCAGTTAGTTCAATATTTGCTTGGTTTTCCGCATCCAACAAATCAAACAAGGTTTGTTTCTCTGTGTGATCTGGTTGGGCGGGATAGCCCGGTGCTGGACGAATGCCTTGGTATTTTTCACCGATTAGCTCTTCGTTGTTTAACGTTTCATTTGTGGCATAGGGCCATAGCTCACGGCGCACGCGCATATGCATATGTTCTGCAAAGGCTTCTGCCAATCGATCCGATAATGCTGAGACCATGATTTTCGAATAATCATCGCCTGCATCATTAAATTCTTTGGCTTTGATGTCCTCGCCAATGCCGGCGGTTACGGCAAAGCCACCCATGTAATCGGCTAGGCCGGTTTCTTTGGGGGCAACGAAATCTGACAGGGCTGCATTGGCGCGTTCATTATCACGCGCGATTTGTTGGCGAAGGGTGTGGAATGTTGCAAGTTCATCTTGGCGGGATTCATCTTTGTAAAGGGTGATGTCATCACCGTTGGCGTTGGCTGGCCAAAACCCTAAAACGCCATGGGCGGTGACCCATTTTTCAGCGATCATTTTTTGGAGCATCTCTTGGGCGTCATTATATAGATCCGTTGCCGCCTTGCCCAATTTGTCATCTGATAGAATGCGCGGGTATTGACCGTTCATTTCCCAGGTGGCGAAAAAGGGTGTCCAGTCAATATGTTCGGCGATGGTGGCCAGATCATAATCGCGATAGGCTTTGGTGCCCAAAAAAGTTGGTTTGGTTGGGGTGTAACCTTCCCATGTCGGCGCGTGTTTGTTTTGGCGCGCTTTGCTTATAGAGAGGCGTTTTTTCTGATTTTGGCTCTTGAGGTGCTTTTCAGCCATGACAACATAGCTGTTTTTAATGTCTGATTTATAGTCAGCGCCTTCGTGTGACAATAATTTGGAGACAACGCCGACAGCGCGACTGGCATCTGTTACGTAGATGCTTTGGCCCGCTTTGTAGTTGGGATCAATTTTAACGGCGGTGTGAATGCGGCTTGTGGTGGCCCCGCCAATGAGAAGGGGGATATCAAAGCCATCGCGTTCCATTTCTGTTGCGACATTGACCATTTCATCAAGACTTGGGGTGATGAGGCCAGATAGGCCAATGATATCAACTTTTTCATCTTTGGCGGCTTGCAATATGGTTTGAACTGGCACCATGACACCTAGGTCAACCACTTCATAATTGTTGCATTGCAAAACCACACCGACGATGTTTTTACCGATGTCGTGCACGTCGCCTTTAACAGTGGCCATTAAGATTTTGCCGTTGGCTTTGTGGGCTTCCCCGCTTAGTTTCTTTTCTTCTTCCATATAGGGCAATAAATAATTTACCGCTTGTTTCATCACGCGGGCGGATTTGACGACTTGAGGTAAAAACATTTTGCCAGCGCCAAACAGATCGCCGACCACGTTCATGCCATCCATCAAGGGGCCTTCAATGACGTGTAGGGTTTTATCAGCAGCACATCTTGCTTCTTCTGTATCTTCTTCAATGAATTTGTTAATGCCATGCACGAGGGAGTGGGTGATGCGTTCATTGACGGTGTTTTCGCGCCAGCTTAGATCTTGCTTTTGTTTTTTGCCGCCTTCGCCTTTAAAGGCTTCAGCTGCGTCAAGCAGGCGGTCGGTTGCATCATCACGCCGGTTGAGGATGACATCTTCTACTTGCTCTTTTAGTTCAGCTGGAATGTCATCATAGACCATCAATTGGCCAGCATTCACGATGCCCATGTCGAGACCAGCTTTGATGGCATGGAATAAAAACACAGAGTGCATGGCTTCGCGTACATAATTATTGCCGCGAAACGAAAATGAGAGATTTGAGATGCCGCCAGAGACATGAGCGTGGGGCAAGTTTTCTCTGATGCGTTTTGTGGCCTCGATGAATTCGATGGCGTAGTTGTTATGTTCTTCAATGCCAGTGGCGACCGCAAAGACGTTGGGGTCAAAGATGATGTCTTCAGGGGCAAAGCCTACTTTTTGCGTTAGGAGTTTATAGGCGCGTTCACAAATTTCATATTTTCGGTCAGCGACATCTGCCTGGCCTTCTTCGTCAAAGGCCATGACCACAGTAGCTGCGCCGTAATTTAGCACTTTTTCGGCTTGTTCTAAAAACTGGGCTTCGCCTTCTTTTAGCGAGATGGAATTCACAATGGATTTGCCTTGTACGCATTTGAGGCCAGTTTCAATCACTGACCATTTGGAGCTATCAATCATTATGGGCACGCGTGAGATGTCTGGTTCGGCCGCGATGAGATTGAGAAAGGTCTTCATCGCATTCTCACTATCAAGGAGACCTTCATCCATGTTGATGTCGATGATCTGCGCACCGTTCTCGACTTGTTGCCTGGCAACAGAGAGGGCAGCGTCATAATCATCTTGCTCGATGAGTTTGCGAAATTTGGCTGAACCGGTGACGTTGGTGCGTTCGCCGATATTGATGAAACTGGTGCTTGCTGATGTGGTGGTCATATTTTCTCTTCTTATCTCACGGGCTATTTTTTCGCTGAAGCGAAAAGCCCTCCGATGGGCGGCGGTTTCGCCGGGCTACGCCATGTTCGCCTACCTGGTAGTGGTAGGCTTCCTTCTTTAAGTCTCTTTGCC
>JAJFHF010000030.1 GCA_021775775.1 Hyphomicrobiaceae bacterium | reverse complement strand
CGTCTTAGGACGAACAGCAAGATCATTCCTGCTAGCACAGGGATTGCGGCCCAGAATAAGATGTTGGGGCGTGCTAACGGGTCTAGATAGCGCCAGTAACTGGCAACGGTTGAGACCGCGTGCATGGCAAGGACTGCCCCGTAGCTGAAGGTTTTGAAGAGGCCTGTCGCAAACAGTGCAATGATGATCAACTGAACGATGCCAAATGCTACAATTAATGTGTTGCTATCAACCACGGCGTAATATTTTGAAAAGGTTTGCATGGCCCGGCCGGTACCGAAGATTTTATCTAGGGCCCAAACCATCAAGAAAAAGGCGGTGGATAGGCGCAAAATGGCAAGGGGGATTTCTAGCTCTCGGTCACGAGGGAGGGGGGCCGTGTTGGTCATAGTATATCTTCTTATTTAAAGTGGGTTTGGCTCAATCATGTCAGCCCGTTCTTTTCAAACAGGGCTATACACGGCGTATATACACGCAGCAAATCACAAATAAGTTATTTAACGCGGCATCACCAACCAATAATCCAGGTCGAGCATAACGCTTTCATGATAGCCGTCTTCAGTTTTGCCAGGGAAGTCAGCGCAGGATTGGTTTTTCACTGCGATGGTCTTGACACGTAGAGCGCCGACATCTGTGCGCTCGCCAATATCTGCCTTTTCTAATATTTCTGACCACGCATAAATCGTGTCGCCAGCAAAGCACGGTGATACATGACGCCCGCCATTTATGGCCGCGATATGAAACCCATTGGCCAAGCCATTGAATGATAGAGCGCGTGCCATAGAGATGACATGGCCGCCATACATTAAGCGTTTACCAAAACGGCCCTCTTGTTCTGTGTGTTTGTTAAAATGCACCTTGGCCGTGTTTTGATACAGCCGTGTTGCCATTTGGTGCTCGGCCTCTTCCACCGTCATGCCATCAACGTGATCGATTTTTTCACCCACTTCATAATCGTCCCAACGATAGGGGCTACCGGCCAGGTCATTGCTATAGGCTTCTGGCTCAATGATTGGGATTGTGCCCGCTAAATGGCATGGATCGACGCGGTTTGGCAGCTCTGGTACATCCGCCTCAGGGGCCGGAGACGAGCTGTCTTTTTTGCGCACCATCACCCAGCGCACATAATCTAACACGATCTCGCCTGTTTGATTGCGCCCGGTGGAGCGCACATAGACCACGCCGGTTTTGCCGTTGGAATTTTCTTTAATCCCGATGACTTTGGATTTGGTTGAGACCGTGTCACCTGGATAGACAGGGCGCACGAACTTACAATCTGCATAGCCAAGATTGGCAACTGCGTTGAGGGAAATATCCGGCACTGTTTTACCAAACACCATGTGAAAGACCAACAGGTCATCTATGGGCGCTGCCTCAAAGCCGATGTCCATGGCAAAGCTATCTGCTGATTGCACCGCAAAACGCATTGGGTAAAGCGCTGTATAAAGCGAGACATCGCCTTCGGTGAGGGTGCGCGGTGTGGCGTGGGATAGAATTTGACCAACATAGAAATCTTCAAAAAAATTGCCTGGATTGGTCTTGCTCATTGGTATTGCCCCACTTCTTAAAATAAAAGATCTGGGCAAACACTTAGTCAACTTACGCAAATTGACAAGTTTTTTTTAAAGGATTTTGGGATGAACTGGTCTTTAGTTCATCTTATGCGCTTTAAGTCGCTTTATAAATGAGTGCGGGGCCATAGGATGTGAGGCGATGTTTAATTTTTTGCTGATTATAATATACAGCATAAGTGCCATAAGAATGAAGGAGATTGATGTCGAAATTGCTGCACCTAAAATTCCATAACGCGGGATGAGAATGAGATTTAAAATGATATCAATGATGACCATTGTTAAATAAATAACGGCGCACATATAGTGATGACCAGTCATCATTAAAACGCGCTCCCCTGGCCCCACCAATGCGCGGCATAGCAAGCCAATGCTTAGAGGAAAGATCACATAACTGGCCTCTTTAAAGCTCTCTCCAAATAGCCCTAAAAGCTGATCTTTAAATAACAAAACAGCCGCAATCATAATCAGTGAAAAATAAAAGGTGAGGCTTGCTGACCAACGAACAGATTGGGCAAGCGCCTCGCGGTCTTTACTGGCATAATTTTTTGCGAAGCTATGGGTAAAGGCTGAGCCGACGGCAAAATTTAAAAATGCGACCAGTGCCATAATCTTTGCGGCGGCAAAATAAATACCCGTTTGATCTGGTGGTAAAAACTGACCAATCATCAAAACGTCAATGTTAAATAAAAGAAGTTCAAAGCTTGAGATCATCATCATGGGAAGCGCAGCAATGATCCAAGGAAGAAGCTGATACTCCCTTGGGCCTTTATACTCATCTTCTGGTAGTTCTTGCCCAATTGAGATGAATGAAATGATCAATGTTAGCCAGATAGCTATTACTGCGCATATCAATGCGGTTTGAGCACTTAGCGAAGCCCCCATTGCCGCTGAGCCGACGAGCAATCCAATTATAGCCAAGGGGCGAAACAGGGAGGTTGGGGCAAAGGCCCTTATCATCCATCCATAACTACGCCCAATGCCAGAGAGATAATCTGCTAGGGCAAAGGCGGGTAATGACATAGCGCCGATTATTAAAAGATTCCCATATTCAGCCGAGACATAGTTTGACCCGATTAGCGCATAAAGGCTCAAGATTATGGCGACTGCGATGAAACTCGAGGCAAAAAATATTATGCCAGCTGAGCCCCAGACAACACCGCGCAAAGACCTTAATTGATTTGCAACGCGGTATTCAGGAATTAGACGCTGGACCAGATTGTAGAAACCAAAGCTTAGCAATTCCCCTAATATTATTACGCACGCCCAGGTAAAAGCGAACAGGCCATATTGATAGTCACCTATCTAGCGGGCGAGGAAAACCTGCAATATAAATGTGAGCAAAGCGCCAAAAATGCGTAACACATAAACCCAAAGCGCATTTAACTCTAGATTGGTTTTGTGCCCATAATCATTTCCTGATTTCGAAATTATGCCCATTTTATTAGTTATTGCCTTCAGGGTTTAGGATAAATGATCCAAACGATAGTATGGGTGCTTTTAATTAAACCGGCCTTAACTTGACTGTTTAAAGCACAAATACCCAGAATTGCTTTTCGAAACAAGTAACCGTTGCTCTGCGCACTTATCTCAATAAAACAGACTATAATACATTTGGTATTTCTTTAACCTAATTCAATAAGCAATTGTTTTATTTATTATGTTTCTGGTTAACAAACGAAACCTTTTAACCCTTTGTTATTGTTCCCCTAATTTCATATCTGGTGAATATTCACCGTAATCGACTGTTTTTATAACGGCTTGTGCGCACATCATTTGGTTCGTTTCAGTGTTAAAGCTGAGTTGCGGGCTGCCATAAAGCGCCCACCCTTTATTGAGCGCTTGTGTAACTTTATGACAGAAACTTGCATCATCTGGACCTGTTAAGAGGCGGTAAAGTTGCATTGAGCTTTCCTTTTATACCGGGGCTACCTTGAAGGTTGCCGGGTAAATATTACCCTTAAAGATCTGTTGTTTGTCCCGCAATAGCTTTGGCAATGACAACAGTACGTTTGGCCATTTCAGCGTGCAACAGCTCGACCATTTTCCCATCAACCGTGATGGCTCCCTTGCCTTGGTTTTCTGGTTGTTCAAAAGCTTCAATAATTTTCTGGGCCCATTCCACCGCCTCTCTTGTCGGGGAGAAGACTTGGTTACACGGGGCCAATTGGCTTGGATGAATGAGGGTTTTACCATCCATTCCCAGGTCACGTCCTTGTTCACATTCTTGAAAGAAACCTTGTTCGTTCTTAAAATCATTGTAGACGCCATCAATGATATCGATGTCAAAGGCGCGCCCTGCTGCGATGCATATGGACAGCCAAGCCAACATTGGTTCACGCCCCTCTTTTAAAACGGCGCGGGTTTCTTTTGCCAAATCATTTGTTCCCATAACAAAAGCGCGCAAACGATAGCTATCACTTGGGCCGCTTTGGGCGATTTGCCCAGCATTTAACATGGCCAAGGGGGTTTCCATCATTGCCCATAGATCTATCGATTTGGGGGCGCCTAGGCTTGCTAAATTGTCTCTGATCATTTTAACATCATCACTTGTGGAGACTTTTGGGACCAAAATAGCATCAGGGTTGGCATTAACAGCTGCCTTTAAATCATCCTTATACCAAGGGGTGCTTAAGCCATTTACGCGAATGACAAGTTCTCTGTTGCCATAGCCGCCAGCGCTTAACGCTTCTTGCACTTGAGTTCTGGCTATATCTTTCATATCTGGTGCCACGGCGTCTTCCAGATCAAAGATAATGGCATCTGTTTGTAGCTCTTTACCTTTTTGAAGTGCGCGCTCTTTTGAGCCTGGCATATATAGAACTGAACGGCGGGGACGGTGAGTGTCCATATTGTATTTCCCTAACTGTCTCATTGTAAATGTCATAATTTTAAAAGCAATGTAGCCAGTTCTTTCATAAAAAAAAACCCCATTTAAGTCTTATGTCCTTGTTGATTTCTTTTGCATAAATCTATCTTGAGTTTACTTTTTCTTTTGGGGTGATTAGCGTG
>JAJFHF010000029.1 GCA_021775775.1 Hyphomicrobiaceae bacterium | reverse complement strand
GTGCCTGATTTGACAAGCGTCAAACGCGATGGGGAACAAAGACAAGTCTTTTTGGATGAACTTGCTTTTTCTCCAAAGGTATCTCTTTTTACTGTTCCCAAAAAAGATCAAAAGGCTTATTTGCACGCTCAATTTAAAAACAAAACTGCAAATGCATTGCTTGCGGGTAACATGGCTTTGTTTCGTGATGGGGTTTATGTTGGGAACTCTTACTTGAAAGCGATTGAGCCTGGCCAAGACGCGAATATTGGTTTTGGGGTTGACCCGAATGTCAATGTCACGTGGGTGCGTTTGGATCGCGTGAAAGGTGAAACTGGTCTTATATCATCTTCTAATAGTGATGTTCACCGCTATAAAATCACGATTACAAATGGTCATAAAAAACCAATGCCGGTAACGGTGTTTGATCAGATGCCTTATGCCGATCAAGAGGATCTGCAAATATCTTTATTGAACGCGAGCCCTAAACCAAGCCGTCTTAATGTCGACGATAAAAAGGGTGTGATGGCTTGGGATGTGATTGCCCAACCTGGGAAAAGTAAAAAGATTGAATTTGGTTATCAGCTTGTTTGGCCAAAGGATAAAAAAATTACTTTGCGATAAATCATTTTCCTATGAATAATTGAAAGAGGCTCAAGCAAGTTTGTTTGGGCCTTTTTTATTTGCTGATATAACAACACCGCTAATGATCAAGGCAAAACCGATGAGATGATAGATTTGAGGGACTTCTTTTAAAAATATAAAACTTAAAATAGCGCCAAAGAATGGTACGAGATAAATGGCAATGCCAGCTCTGTTACCGCCAATTAGCTCAACGCCGCGGTTGTAAAATATGTAGGCTAAGACGCCGGGGAAAATTGCAGAGTAGAGAATGGCGGCAATGGTTGGGTTGTTTATGGTCATTGGAGAGATGAAAATATGCTCTATGATTAAGAAAGGAAACAGTATTAGGGCAGATGCCATAAAGGTCGCAAAGGAAAAGCTTAAGAGATGGGTTGCGGGTCTGTTTGTCAATAAAGCCGTATATAGCGCCCAGCCTATCATTGATATGAGGACGAGCAAATCTCCTGGTTTGAAAGTGAAGGTTTTCAGTGTTTGTAAGTTGCCTTGGGTGATAATAAAGAGCATGCCGGTCATCGCGATTAAAATGGCTATGAATTGGCCTGTGGTGGGGCGTAGTTTATGGATCAAGTAATTGGCCAAAACGATTAAAAGGGCGTTGGCTGAGTTCAGGACAAGGGCATTGGTGGCCGTGGTTGTGTGCAATGCTAGATATGTTAAAGCGTTATAGCTGGCCCCGCCTATAAATCCCATCAGACAAAAATATTTCCAATGTTTCTTTAGCTTTAGTGCGTCTTGTTTTAGGTGTGGCCAGGCAAAGGGAAGGATGATGAGGGCGGCTAAGAGCCAACGCCAGAAACTGAGAGCTATGGGAGGGACTGTATCACTGACGCCTCTTCCCATGACAAAATTTCCCGCCCAAAACAGGCAGGCAAGGCTTAATAGTAAATAGGCCAAATGGGTTTTATTTTTTAAAATTTTCTGAAGCATTCTTTTTTAAGCGATTATTTAAGCTGATTGTTCTGGGGCGTTTTTTAATGGGTAGCTGATTAATTTTACTGTGTCATGGAGTCTTTCGCGCAGAAATGGCCAAAATCTTGTTTTTTTGTGTGTATGTGCGACTTTACAGACTGTTTTTTTATCAAATCGCGCTCGCAATCAAAGTTTAGAGTGGGTATAGTCGCGCTGATATTTTTAAAATCTTACATATCAAAATTTTCACAGGCGTTTTGTTTTGTGCTGGATAAAGCTTGTTTCAAAGAGCCAAGTTTCAATTTATTTTAAGGAAAAATCCCGATGGCAAATGTGGTTGTTGTGGGCTCTCAATGGGGTGATGAGGGCAAAGGGAAAATTGTTGACTGGCTTTCTGAGCGGGCGGATATTGTCGCGCGGTTTCAGGGGGGGCATAATGCTGGCCACACCTTGGTCATTGATGGCGCTGTTTATAAACTCTCCCTTTTGCCATCAGGTGTTGTTCGAGAGGGCAAGTTGGCGGTTATCGGCAATGGTGTGGTGATTGACCCATGGGCGTTAATGAAAGAGATTAATACGCTTCAATCGCAAGGGGTTGAGATTACCAATAAACGTTTGCGCATTGCACAGAACGCGACTTTGATTTTGCCTCTGCACCAGGAGTTGGATGCGTTGCGCGAAAAGGCAGCTGGTAAGGGAAAAATTGGCACCACCAAGCGGGGCATTGGCCCAGCATATGAAGATAAGGTGGGCCGGCGCGCCATTCGGGTGATGGACTTGGCTAATTTGGAAGCCTTGCCAGCAAAAATTGATCGGATGCTTAGCCATCATAATGCGTTGCGGCGCGGTCTTAATGAGCCTGAATTGATTGCACAAGATGTTATTGAGCAGCTTACTGAAATTGCAGCTTTTATAGAGCCGTTTGCCGAACCTGTTTGGCAGTTGCTTGATAATCAACGGCGCGCAGGTAAACGGATTTTGTTTGAAGGGGCTCAAGGGGTGTTGCTTGACGTTGACCATGGGACCTATCCGTTTGTGACGTCATCAAATACAGTGGCCGCTCAAGCTGCAAGTGGGTGTGGTATTGGCCCGACAGCCATTGACTATGTGCTTGGAATTACTAAGGCATATACGACCCGAGTGGGAATGGGGCCATTTCCTACAGAGTTAGAAGATGATGTTGGGCAAAGATTAGGGGAACGAGGGCATGAATTTGGTACAGTAACCGGGCGCCAGAGACGATGCGGGTGGTTTGATGCTTGTTTGGTGCGCCAAACCATTAAGGTGGCTGGAATAACTGGGATTGCTTTAACAAAACTTGATGTTTTGGATGGGTTTGAGCATTTGAAAATCTGTACCGGCTATAAAATTGGCGATGTTCTTTATGATCATTTGCCAGCAAATGAAGATTTGCAAGCGCGTGTTGAACCTGTTTATGAGACGCTTGAGGGCTGGTCGCAGACGACGGCTGGAGCGCGTAGTTGGGCTGATTTGCCAGCGGCGGCAATTAAATATGTGCGCCGGGTGGAAGAGTTGATTGAGGCGCCTGTCGCCATGCTTTCAACCAGCCCTGAGCGTGAAGATACGATCTTGGTACAAGACCCCTTTGAGGACTAGCTCGTTGACCTACAAAAATTGCTTTGCTGTTTTCGCTTTACTTTTTATTTTTTAAAGCGGTGACGCGGGTTTTGCTTATTTTTTTCCATGTCGCGCTTTGACAAAGTCCTATGCTCGAACAGCCCGTAAGCTGGGCTGTGTTGCTGCCTTTGAGCTGTAAGGAGCCGTTGTAGGTTTTGCCATCATTAATATTATAAACCGTTCCAACCCATTTTTTAGGGTTCATTCTTTTGCGGCTGCGCATAATGGTAAGCCCCTTAAGGGCCCGTTTGCGTAATTTGGGATTGGGGTTGTTTTGATCACGTTTTAAGCGCGACCTGATGGTGATGAGTTTGCCGCAAAGCTGCGAACCGCATTTGTAAATTCGGACTTTGTCTCCAGTGTGAGATTTCCAGAGGCCAACTGCTTTATTGAGCTGAGTTGCTGTTTGTTTTGGTTGGGCCTGTGCGGGAGTGCTTATGGCTATGTTTAAGCTAAATGCTGTGAGGGCCAAAAGGGTAAAGAGGCCGTTGAATTGAACTGAACGGCTATTTGGTATGCAGTACATTTTTTAAGCTTTCCCGGTTTGTTAGCAGTGTTTTATAAATTCTTGTATTTAAATAGTATTATACTTTTAACATAACTTCAAAAAGGGCTAGATTATGTTTGTTCTCTGTCGATTTTTATAAAATAAACATGCCGCACGGTTTTGTTCGCCATGTTAAGGAAACGTTGGGTTTTTAGCTTTTTTCGAGCGGTTTGTGGTTACCGAAGGCGTGACCATTGTTCATTTTTACAAACCAACCCACCAAAGACGCAGCCTGATAATTTAACTGAAGATTTGCTGGTCACGGTTACATAGCCCGTATAATATTTACCATCTCGGGTATTGTAGAGTGTGCCTTTCCATGCGGATGCTCCTGATTTTTTTGCATTGCTCAGGATGCGCACCCCATTTAGAGATCGTTTGCGCAAGCTAGCTTTTGGGTTTTTTGTGTCTTTTGCCCCTGCTTCAGCTTTTTTAATTTTTCCACATAAATTAGCGCCGCATTTAAATAGTTGCACATGACGGCCTGTTTTTGTTTTCCAGGTTCCTACAGCGTCATCAGCGGAGGCTGCATGGAGGGACTGTATTCCCATTTGTGAACTGATGACGATACACAGACTAGAGAGTAGTATTGCCCTTTTTTTCATGGTTGCTTTTCCTTTCTGGATCGCATTTTAAGTCCATTCAGCTTTGGTGCATTCAGCACCTTGAATTAACTATAACATCAATAGCCAGTAGCGACAATTCGGCCATGTTTATTTGATGTTCTTGTCATGATAAGGGATATCATGACAGGTGAAATTATGGCACAATGGGTTTTGTATTTTGTCATTCAAACATTTAGATGAAGATTGATGGATTTATGGAACAAGACGTAGAGCCGTGTTGTACTCAAAATAAGATGGATGCTCCAGAGAGTTCTCCTGGTTCAGATGAGCCTCGTGCCCCTCTGGGGTTGATAAGTTCTGCTAAAGCGACAATGCATTGTCTCACTGGGTGTACAATTGGGGAAGTGTTGGGTTTGCTAATCGGCGTTAGTTTGCAATGGCCCCCGCTTTATACGATTGCACTTTGTGTGCTATTGGCGTTTGCCGTTGGGTTCTATATGGCTATTTCTTCCATTATGGCAAATGAAGGGCTCTCATTTATGGGGGCGTTTCGGGCTGTTTGGTTGGGTGAGGTTATCTCAATGGGGATCATGGAGATCGTGATGAATTGGGTGGATTATTCGGTTGGTGGTATGAGCGCAGCTTCCGTCTTCACGCCTGCCTTTTTGTTGGGATTAGGGCTGGCTATTCCGGCAGGATTCTTGGCTGCTTGGCCGGTGAATTATTGGTTACTTTCCAAAGAAATAAAAAATTGTTGTCATTAAAAATGAAACATAGAAACTTTCTCAAAAAATAAAAGGGCTCACAAAATAAAAACTGGCTCACAAATAAGTGATTGATTCCGTACTGTTTTGTTATTTGACCTTTTCCTTGAAATTTTAAAACATCTAAAGGGTGCCGTTTGTTGGCCACTTTGTCTTGTTTTGCAATTTGTATTGAGAAGAGGTTTTTATGATTGTAGCCAGCCTATTTGTTCTGGGCGTTGTTTTGCTTAGTCTTGCCAATGGTGCAAATGATAATTTTAAAGGCATGGCGACGCTTTGGGGGAGTGGTGTTCTTACCTATCGCCAGGCGCTGGTTGCGGCCAATATTGCAACTTTGATTGGCGGCGCGAGTGCTGTATTGCTTGGGGCCGGGATTTTAAAGGCTTTTTCAGGTAAGGGGGTTGTGGCGAGCGAAGTGCTTAGTGACCCGGTATTTGTTAGTGCCTTTGCACTAGGTGCTGCCTTTACTGTAATCGGGGCGACGTTTTTGCGGTATCCGGTATCAACCACTCATTCTATCATTGGTGCCCTGGCGGGGGCTGCGTTTGCCTTGCCTTTGGGGCAACCGCTTTTGGGTGTGTTGGCGCAAAAAACACTTATCCCTTTGTTGATTTCTCCGTTTTTAGCTGCTGCTTTAACGTGGGTGTTATGGCAAATAAGAGGCCTGCTTGTTGAGCGATTTGCTGGTGGAGAAGTCGCCGTGGGGGGCTCTGGCTCTGGAGGGGGCGCTGGCAGAGCTAGCGTGATGGGGCGCAGCGATAAAGGCATCGAAAATGCTTTGCATGTGCTCTCTGGTATGACAGTTTGTTTTGCGCGCGGGGTGAATGATACGCCTAAAATAGCATCCATCTGGTTGTTAGGTTCTGTTTTGGATGTTTCGCTTCCTGTGGTGTTTGTCGCGATCGCTTGTTTGATGGTAATTGGAAGTTTGTTATTCTCTTTTCAGGTTGCTAAAGTGATGTCGAAAGAGATAAC
>JAJFHF010000028.1 GCA_021775775.1 Hyphomicrobiaceae bacterium | reverse complement strand
TGGTGAGCCCAACAGGGGTCGAACCTGTGACCTACTGATTAAAAGTCAGTTGCTCTACCAACTGAGCTATGGGCCCCCAAAAACAAAAAATCCAAACCAAGATGTTTGGGGAAACACCGTTTGGATAACAAATCAAAACATATGAAATAAGGTTTGGTGCCTTAAGCGTCTGATTTGCGCTGAAAATAGGTTCATTCTTAGTGCTAGTCAAGAGCAAACATGCTTTTTTCTAAGGAAAATAAAAAGCATCTTCTTTTTTAACTTTTAGACTTAATTATTAAGCATTTAAAACGACAAATATCCTCCTATTTCCCCCAACACCCCGTCTCATTCAGCACAATCAAAACACATTAAATTAAAAATAAATAGAAGAAAAACAAGAAATAAGCTATGTGCACGCGCACGAAAGCGATATAAGAAAACTGAAAATCAAACAAAAAGAACCTTAACCAAAAAAGACCTCATAAATGTCGCACAGCTCCGCCATCGGTCTAATGTGCCTGGCCGTATTATGTTTCTCTCTCCTCGATAGCACAGCCAAATATCTGGGTGATACAATTGGCATGCCCCTGGAACAAGTTCTGTGGTTAAGATTCTTATTCCATATGGTATTTTTGGTTCTTATTTATGGCCATAAACAATTCTTAAAAGGCATTCATACCAATCGCCCAAAACTGCAATTCATGCGCACGATAGCGATGATGATCACCACTGCATTTAATTTTTTAGCGCTCAATTATTTGCAGCTGGATCAAACCATCACCATCTTTTTCCTCACTCCCATCCTCGTGGCAATCATCGCTGGGCCAATATTAGGCGAGCGGCTCACAACAACACAAATGCTTGCTGTCCTATTTGGGTTTATGGGTGTACTCATTGCCTTTCGGCCAGGCTTTAGCGATGTTCATTGGGCCGTCATCTTCTCCCTACTCTCAACCCTAGCTGTCTCAATCTATAATGTGCTGACAAGGCTCTCCAGTCGCTATGACTCGAACCTAACCAATCAAATCTACACCCCCCTTGGCGGCATGGTCTTTTTAATGCCGTTCGCCTTTTATAGCTGGCAACAACCAGCAAGCTTGTTTATTTGGATATTACTCATTTCATTAGGGGTGACCGGCGGTCTCGCCCATTGGTGTTTAATCACTGCCCACCGACATGCTCCGGCGCCATTATTAGCACCCTTTATCTACACCGGTATCATCACCATGCCGCTCATTGGTTATCTTGTATTTGATGACATCCCAAGTCTCTATACCTTGGTTGGGGCCCTATTCGTGATCATCTCAGGGTTATATATTTGGAAGCAAGAAAAAACCAATGAGGGGGATCAAAATAAAAACGCAGATCACAAAACATCGCCGCCCAAATCTTAAAGCGAAATGAGAGATCTTAATAGTTTTATGGTTTCACCTGATAGCGCGCCCGAAAATCTTTGGCATAAGCGGCAAACCGCTGCTCTTCAATAGCAAGGCGCATTTGCCCCATCAGCTCTTGATAAAAATGCACATTTGCCCAAGAAACCAACATAGAGGCCAATAACTCACCGCACCGTACAAGATGGTGCAAATAAGCCTTGCTATAATCTCGGCACGCCGGGCAAGTGCTATGCTCATCAAGCGGGGTCGGGTCATCTTTAAAGCGTGCATTTTTCAAATTCAATTTACCATCAAACGTAAACGCTTGCCCATGACGACCAGAGCGCGTTGGCATCACACAATCAAACATATCAATGCCGCGTTCAACAGCGCCCAGCAAATCAAGCGGTGTCCCAACCCCCATTAAGTAACGTGGCTTTGATGCGGGCAAATGCGGCACCGTAAAATCCAGCACATCAAACATCACATCTTGTCCCTCCCCAACGGCCAAGCCTCCAACAGCCAGACCAGGAAAATCAATCTCCATCAACGCCTCGACGGAACGCACCCGTAAATCTTCATAAACAGATCCTTGAACAATACCAAACAAAGCTTGACCAGGCGCACTATAACGATCAAATGCATCACTCGATCGTTTTGCCCAGCGCATTGAAAGTTCCATGGATTGTTCAGCCACCTCGTGCGTTGCTGGATGCGGCGTACATTCATCAAAAGCCATTTGGATATCCGAGCCAAGCAAGCTTTGTATCTCCATAGAGCGCTCAGGTGTTAAATTATAAGAGCCCCCATCAATGTGGGATTGAAAGCGCACACCCTCTTCAGTGATTTTGCGTAACTTTGAAAGTGACATCACCTGAAACCCACCGCTATCGGTCAAAATCGGTTTGTCCCAATTCATGAAACGATGCAAGCCGCCCAAAGACGCAATGCGCTCCGCGCCTGGACGCAGCATCAAATGATAGGTGTTACCAAGCAAAATCTCCGCGCCAGTTTGCTGTACACTATCTGTAAACATCCCTTTAACAGTGGCGGCTGTCCCTACAGGCATAAAAGCTGGTGTCTCAATGGTTCCATGCGGTGTCGTAACAGTCCCGCGCCGGGCCGCCCCATCAACATTATGCAATTGATAAGAAAAATCACTCATCATTTAAGCCTTTTTGTTTTTGCAAAAAACACGCATCCCCATAAGAATAAAACCGGTAGCCTTCATTCATTGCATGAGCATAAGCTTTTTGCATAACATCAAGACCACTAAAAGCACTCACCAACATAAACAAGGTTGATTTTGGTAAATGGAAATTTGTAATCAATCGGTCAACCACCTTAAACTCAAACCCAGGCCGAATAAATATATCCGTCTCCCCCTGCCAAGACGCTAACGGGCTCCCATCAGACGCACTTTCCTCATGAACCGATGTCTCAAGAGCTGCCGCCTCTAACAAACGTAAAGACGTCGTTCCTACAACTGTTACCTGGCGCCCATCCAGCTTAGCCTTGTTAACAACATCAACGACCTCTTTGCCAACCACACCCCACTCAAAATGCATTTTGTGAGTTTCAATATCATCGACCTTGACCGGTAAAAACGTACCAGCCCCCACATGCAAGGTTACAAATTCCACCAACACACCGCGCGCGCGCAAAGCATCTAACAATTCATCAGTAAAATGCAACCCAGCCGTGGGCGCCGCAACGGAACCTTCATCACGCGCATAAACAGTTTGATAGGTAATTTTATCGCTCTCTTGCGCCCCCCGGCGCCCAGCAATGTAAGGGGGCAATGGCATTTGTCCAACAAGGTGCAATTGCTCATCAAGCACCGGCCCGCTAACATCAAAAGCCACTAAGATTTCTCCGCCCTCACCAATCTCAGTAATAACACCCTCTAAGTGTCCAAGTGAACAAACGCCCCCCTCTTGGCCAAACATCAACCGATCCCCAACCTTCAAACGTTTTAAAGGTTTGGCAAACGCCAACCATTCATGCCCAGAGACGCGTTTATGCAAATTAAGATGCACATTGGCGCGGTGTTCATCTCGCATACGCACACCAGCTAAAGCGGCCGGTAAGACTTTACTGTCATTTAAAATCAACACATCGCCGCGCTCAAAAAAACCAAGCACATCTTTAAACAAACGATCATCAAGCACACCTTGTGACCCAACGCACAACAAACGTGATTGATCTCGTCTCGCCAACGGTTCGAGCGCAATTAACGCCTCGGGCAATTCAAAATCAAAATCTGATAACGACATCATCACTCCAGTAAAATCATCGCATCTTTTAAAACAAAAGAGAGCATCAATAAATTAAGGCCCCTTAAAAAGAGGCCTTAATCAAAAAAACATTTAATCATCAAATTTAAGCGGCGTCACTCGCAACTCTTACACTCACAATTTGATCAGGGTCATTAACCGGCTCACCGCGTTTAATCTGATCAACATAGTCCATACCAGAGATCACTTGGCCCCAAGCTGTATATTGCCCATCAAGAAACCGAGCATCGGCGAAGCAAATGAAAAACTGGCTATCAGCAGAGTTCGGCGCTTGCGCCCGAGCCATAGAACAAACCCCGCGCACATGAGCCGTATCATTAAATTCCGCCTCTAAATTTTGACCAGAGCCACCCGTACCCGTCCCGGTTGGATCTCCCGTTTGGGCCATAAAACCATCAATGACGCGATGAAATACAATCCCATCATAAAACTTTTCGCGCGCCAGCTCTTTTATGCGTGCAACATGCTTTGGCGCTGCATCAGGTAACAATTCAATAATTACCTCACCATGGGTAATATTCAATATCAGCGTATTTTCTGGGTCTTTTAT
Source organism: Hyphomicrobiaceae bacterium (assembly GCA_021775775.1). Classification (GTDB taxonomy): domain Bacteria; phylum Pseudomonadota; class Alphaproteobacteria; order Rhizobiales; family HXMU1428-3; genus HXMU1428-3. The sequence goes on along the minus strand of JAJFHF010000028.1, from coordinate 1,990 downwards.
GTCAGTCATTCTATCTCCGTAAAATGTAGGTCTTATATATAATTCTTGTTTATTCAATCTTCGGCAATACACGTTTGCGCGGTGCATTTTCATTACCAAGTAAAAACTGGTGCAAGGACACTTTTGGAGGACCAGCCTCTTTATCAGATGCCATTTTCATAGACACGATAACATCAGGCTCATCAACCATACCAGACCGGTCACGACCACGTTTAATTTGATCAATAAATTCCATGCCCTTCGCAATTCTACCAAACGCTGTATATTGACCGTTTAAATGATGTGCGGCTTGAAAACAAATGAAAAATTGACTATTCGCAGAATTGGGAACCTGTGTCCGAGCCATCCCCAGAACCCCTCTATTAAAGGGAAGATCATTAAATTCAGCTTTTAAATCTTCATAATCAGACCCACCAGTGCCCGTGCCGGTAGGGTCACCAGTTTGCGCCATAAACCCATGAAGAACGCGGTGAAACTTAAGGCCATCATAAAACTTCTCACGAACCAGTTTTCTAATCCGTTCGGCATGTAAAGGGGCTTTCTTAGGATAGAGAACAATGATTGAGCGGCCATATTTCGTATCAAGATAAATAAAATCATCAAGATTAACACCTTTAGCATAAGGGTTATCTGCATAAGGGCTCTTAGCCCAAACACTCCCGCTTAGAGAAAAAACAGCAACCAAACTTAGCAATAACAAACGTATAATCATTCGAACTCTCTCCTAAATCGATATCATACTAAAATACTTGAACGTACCATAAATCAAAATATCATCATAATCCGTTATATATCAATCATTTTTCGCGCGCAGGTAATCAACAACATGCGCCGGAACAAACGGCGATATGTCCCCGCCGAATTGTTCGATCTGCCGAACAAGCTTGGCAGCAATATGGCGAACGTCCCCATTACTCGGTAAAAGCAAGGTTTCAATCCCATTTGCCATCGCCCGGTTCATACCAGCCATTTGCATTTCATAAGAAAAATCAGCGCTATCTCGCAAACCTCGGACCATCACTTTGGCCCCATAAGCTTGCGCCGCATCAACCGCCAAACTAGAAAATTGCACCACTTTAATTGGCTTCTTACTTGTCTCTTGCAATTCCTCAGTCATCACACTCAATAGTTGCACACGCTCCTCACCAGTGAGGTAAGCCGATTTCACATGATGCACGCCAACCGCCACAATCAACTCATCAAGAAACATCAAAGAACGCTGAATAATATCCTGATGCCCTTTGGTAGGCGGATCAAAACTACCAGGATAAAAACCAATTAAGCTCATTCGCCTTCATCCCCATCCACACCGTCATCACCTGCTTCTTGTGAAAGGTTTGATGCTTCATCCCCAGTTTCTTCACTATCCCCAGTCTCTTCACTCTCTTCTTCAGTAATATGTTCAACCGAGACAACTTTTTCACCATCACCCGTTTTAAACACAGTAACCCCTTGCGTATTACGCCCCGCAACCCGAACCCCGTTTACAGGACACCGGATCAATTGGCCACCATCAGTCACGAGCATAATCTGATCGCCATCTTCAACCGGGAACGAGCCCGCAAGCAAACCATTACGATCATTCACAATCATAGCAATGATGCCCTTACCACCCCGACCAGAGACGCGGTATTCATAAGCAGAAGAACGCTTGCCATAACCATTTTCACTCAAGGTCAGCAAAAATTGCTCCGCAGCACCTAATTCAGCATACCGTTCAACAGACAGTTCAACCTCATCACCACTGCCCTCTTCATCAAGTTCCGGCACATCAACATCACCAGGTTCTTCGCTAGCAGCCCGGCGCATTTGGGCCGCCCGTTTAAGGTAGGCACGTTTTTCTTCAACACTGGCATCAATGTGATGCAAGATTGTCATGGAAATAAGCTGATCATCTTTTGCCAACCGAATGCCGCGTACACCAGTAGAGCTACGCCCTGCAAACACCCGCACATCAGTAACAGGAAAACGAATGGCTTGGCCCTTAACG